>JBKCHO010000058.1:0-4289 GCA_046302815.1 Bacteroidota bacterium
ATTATTTGTGTTGAACAGCCTTGACAATCCTAGCAGATTCGCAATAGGAGCCCTAAGATTGTGCGATACGATGTATGAGTATTGTTGTAATTGGGCGTTGTTTTGTACCAGTTCCCTATTCAATCTTCTGAGCTTCTGATCGTCAATTACCTTGCTCAGACGCACGGATGTGGCTTCAAGCATTTTTTTGATGATTCCCTGGTTGCCCTCAGAAAAAAGACCGGTAAAGCCGGTTTCGAATCGGACTACCCCCCAGTTTTTGCCACTTACCATTAATGGAACAGCTAAGTCGGATTTTTCCATTCCGTCATCAACACCGGTTCGAATAATCATCGTACAAGCCGACATGGCTTGACGAACGATATCTGTTTTTGTAGATGGAACCAGAGTATTTTCATTCCATACTGGCAGGCGGAATGATTCTCCAACTCACTCTAATTTTTGTACTTCATTTCCATTTTCATCAGATTGAAAAACGGAGATATGGCAGAGGTCACATATTGTGTGGAAAGTGGCAATCATTTTATTGAATATATCACTTACCTCTTCCAATTGGTAAATCTCAGCACTAAACTGGTTCAAGATGTGCTCAATGCGTTCTGTTTCCCTGAGTTTGTTTTGGGTGGTAACTCTTTCAGTGATATCCCTGATGTAATATACCAAAAGCTCTTTGTTTCCGGAATTTAGACTGGCTGAAAAAATTTCTACAGGGAATGGCTCAGAATCAGATCGGGTTGCTGTCGTCTCAAAAAGTCCTTTTTTCAATAAAGCGGAGGAGTCATTCGCTTTGAAAAATCCTTTCAAACTGACCCCTTGTAGGTTCTTTTTACCCCATTTGAATATGTCTGCACACTTAGAGTTCCAATCAATGATTTGGAGTTGGTTGTCGGTTAGAACTATACCGTCCAGCGCCGACTCGATTATCTTTTTGGTTCTCGCCTCGATTTCTTTGTTCCTATCCTCGATAGCAACCTTTTCTGTAACATCGGTTATCAATGCCAAGGTCACCATGTTTTTCTTCAACTCGAAAATGGACTCTCTGACATCTACAAATCGTATTTCATTGGATGCTGTTCTAATCCTTATCCGGTATTCAACAGAATCCTTGCCGGTAAATAAGTCATAGCTGGTTTTTTCCAAAGTACTTCGATCCTCTTCGTGAACCCATTTCGAAAGGGGGTTTTCGATGACATCATTTTCATCGGCTGAAACCAGTTTGAAGAATGAGTTGTTGGCATGTGTAATGATTCCTTGTACCACAGTAACCACCGATACGGGTAATTCCTGCAATAATCTTCGGTTCAATCTTTCACTTTCCTCCAAGAGTCTCGCATTGACCTTTCTTTCGGTGATATTGTTAGCCACAATGAAGATGTGGGATGTATGCAAATCCCAATCGAATTTCTTCAATGTAATTTCAAAGTCCAACAACATGCCATTTGAGTTCCGAACCTTAATTTCGCGTTGGTAATAGGTATCAGGATCCTTTTTATACTCCATGACCCATTCAGGGAAAGCACTTCTAGCCTTGTCGGATAACAGTATCTGAATGTTGTGGCCAATTACATCTGCAGGAGCAAAACCGGTTTCCTTCAATAGCGCGGAGTTGGCTGAAACGATGTTGCCGTTCAGGTCCATGACCAGGACAGGTAATGGGTTGCTTTCGAATAATGTCTTGTATCGTTCTTCGTTGACTTTTAGTTGAAGTTGAGAGTTTTTTATATCGGTTACATCAATTCCGTATCCGATCATCATTTTGAATTCGCCATTTTCGTAATATGGGTGGAAGCGACGCAGGTAATGAATAACAGTTCCATCCTTTTTCTGGTGGAAGGATTCAATCTCATGTTCCCTTTTGTTTTTCAAAACATCCTGAAACATATCTCGACGCTCATTGGCAATTCTTGTGTCAATATTTCTGAAAGCACAGTAGTCAAAATCGGTCTTGCCAATAATCCACTGCCTCAGGTTCTTGTCTTTGATACCTGATGGGTTCACATACAAATAGCGGTGATCTTCGTCGAAAATGGCGATGTCGGCAGGAATGTTGTCAAGTATGGACTCGTACAGATTTTTTTGGGATTTTAATTTCTCGATATTAACGATGTTGGCAGTAACATCCTTTATCCTGATGCAAACGCTAGAAATGATATTGGTTCCCCGTTTCCTGACAGGATTTATTGAGACGGAGAAATGATCGAAAACACCTTTGTTGCTTTCAATAGTTAGTTCCATGGAACTGGTGGTTCCATCCATGAAGCATACATTAATTGCATGCACAAATTTTGGGTAAAAGGAATGTCTTTGTAATAGCTCAAGGTTTGTGTTCTCCTTGAATTCAATAGTTAAAGCAGAGGAAATACTCTGACGAAAAGTTTTGTTTACTGATCTTATTTCAAGTTTTTCATTGATAAGCAATATAAGTTCGTCGGTGCTGTCGAGAACGGTACTAAGGTCGGATAGTTTATCTTGTAAAATCTCCTGCAGCTGAACAGACTCAGAAATATCTGAAGTATACACATTGGCATAGTCCGATACTTGGGGAACTATATTGAGTGAAAATACTTTATCACTAAAAATTTGAAGTATATAATTTCCCTTTTTTCCTGTTTGGATGGTTTCTTTCAGTACTCTAAGAAATCCTGGATCAGTAATGATTCCTGCTGAAAGCCCCAAGGATTTAAGCATGTCGACAGAGCTCTTGTTCGCAAACATTAGCTTCCCATTCTTATCTGCTCTGAAAACGGGAAGGGGGTTTTCCAAAGGGAATTTGGCCATTCCCAACGCTGCTTGGAAATCTTCTTTTAATTTTTCCTGGATGGTGATATCGGTAAGTGAACAAACGAAAGAAGTAGGTTCTTGATTATGGTTTAAGATAACAACTCCTTTTTCCTCAATCACGATAATGGATCCGTCCGGCTTTTTGTATCGGTAAGTGGTTTTGAAATTGCCTCGAGTCAATAAAGCGGACTGCAATAAGTCGGCATGTGCATTTTTATCAGCTTCGTTAATATTTTTATGAAAAGCATCTGCATCCTCCGAATCAAAACCAGTTAGGGTTTTGGCGGCTTGACTCATTTCGATACGCTTCTGATCTACCCCCATAACATAGAGACAAAAGAGGTTGCTTGTGACAAGCTCTTTGGGCAACGGACTCATCCCAGTTGCTGCAGACAATATGTTAGAAATGGTATCCTGTGGTCGGACCATAAACAAGTTTAATAAATACAATTCGGGTTAATCCACAAAAAGCGGGTAATTAACACATATTCAGCCTATAAAGATAATCATGATCTGTGGCATAAATTTGACTTTTTACATCAAAAGTTTGCATCTTTGAAATACAATTAAACCAATACAATTGTTTTCTTAATATATTGGTTTTCAGCTTTAAATTACAATTTAACGCATAACCTAACTTACTAATCATGTCTAATTTACAATTTTTTAAGGCCTGTTTCAACAATGAGTTGAAAGCCACTCGAGCCATTTTGGAAGCTTTGCCTGGCGACAAATTGGATTACAAACCACATCCGGTTAATCGCTCTGCATATGAAATCGCAGAGCATATTTTGGGTCATATGGTCGATTTCAAAGTCATTCTCCAAAGCAATGTTGTTGATGAGACTTTGGTTTATTCATTCGATAACCCAAATCAAGCAGGCACACAGTTTTCCGCTCTTGCGGATGCTGTAAACCAGGCATTGGATACAACCACTGATGCCTCTTGGGAAAATGAACCTGTGGAACTCAAGATTAATGGCAATTCCATTTTAACCATCCCTCGAATGCAAATGATGTGGTTCTTTTTCTTTGATGTAATTCATCATCGGGGTCAACTTTCATCCTATGTGAGACCTATGGGTGGTAAGAATCCCGCGGTATATGGCTATAGCGCCGATACAATGTAATTCGTTTGATATACAAATTGTTGTAAAAAAAGCCACGGATTTCCGTGGCTTTTTTAATGGCAAATGATTTTAAATACGATGATAAACTTCAAAAAAAAAGCTGCAAAACATGATGTCTTGCAGCTTTTTGTGATCCCGCTGGGACTCGAACCCAGGACCACTACATTAAAAGTGTAATGCTCTACCAACTGAGCTACGGAATCGAACCAATCGGATTTAAACCGATTTGAGGGTGCAAAAATAGAAACAATTGGGTGTAATACAAATCTCGACATTCAATTTTTCCAACATTCAAGATAAAATCGGGTGTCTTTTGAATTCCAATGTGGAATCAAACAGTCTGCGGTAGGTAATCAGGGTTCTGCACTTTTTGGAACC
>JBKCHO010000059.1:0-9824 GCA_046302815.1 Bacteroidota bacterium
GTAATGTATCACTTGTAGCCAATTTTGATACCTCTGCAGTAATTATTTCCGCCTTACCTATACCATCAACTGGAGGTTCAATAGAAGGAGATGGTAATTATTCATTTGGTTCAATGGTTAGTTTGATAGCCAATGCCGGAACCGGTTATCATTTTTTAAATTGGATGGAGAATGGTGCAATAGTAAGTATAGATTCCATTTATACTTTTTTTGCTAATCAAAACAGGAATCTTTATGCGAATTTTGATACATTGTTTGTTAATATACAAACTTACTCTGATCCATCTTTTGGAGGAATTGCTACTGGAGGTGGCGCTTTTTTGCAAGGTGCTTCCGTTACATTGACTGCAACTCCTGCACCTAAATTTGTTTTTGAAAAATGGACATTGAATGGTGTTATAGTTAGTTCACAACCTGTTTTTACCTTTCCTGCCACTGTTAGTGGTAACTATATCGCTCATTTCGCCGACTACCGGGATCCTGTGGTTGGAACTTATTCCGGAACTCGAGAGAGCGGCTATTGGTCTAATTCTAACCCAATCGGTTATGACACCACTTATGCTTACAGTTTTCAAGTTCTAAAGCACCCAAATTCATCGGACTCCATCATTGTAGATGGCGTAACTTATCCAATAGATTCTACTTTTTACTATTATAGTTCACCATATCCTGGCATTATTCATGAATTGAAATTTCCAAGTGATTCTTGTATCGTGTATGACTATTCCGGTGGGCTCGGTGGTGGTAGTTATACCCGTAAAAAAGGCAGGAAACTTTAAACCTTTTTGGTGGTTTTTGAAATTGATTTTTAAAATCTCTTTTTTGCTAAGATTGTTTGCGTGCAAAGAATTTCCTACAACCAATTCTAGAATCATATAATAATAAATATCATGAACCATAATTTTAACAAACCTGCATTTTCAAAATCGAAACGAAACATTCTGTTTGCAATCATAGGCATTGTTTTATTGGGATCGGTGATTTCGAAAAGGGACGATAACGACAAGAATGATATTTCGCAAGAGTCGGTTACAGATCTTTCCAATCAGTCAGGTGATGACAAATCTATCAAATCTGATAGTGAAGCCAATGCCTATATGGATTCTGTCAGGGAGGAGATGGCGAAAGAAGAGCTTAGAAACAAAATCCCTGATGAATTATATGGTATTTATGAAGGAACACAACCCCAACACTATCTTATGAATTCAAATGGAGATGAGATGGTGGTAGGTGGACAACGGATTCCAATGCCTCCACTTTTTTACTTTTTTTCTTTAGGAGAAAACCGATCGGCTTTTGTTGAAGAAGTTACTATGGAAAATGAGCGCTATGTTTATGAAGGTGATTACGAGGTTTTAGAACAGGATGATAATCAGGTGGTGTTAAGATTAAATATGAGTGGAGGCGATACGAAAACAACGATTCTTCCAAATGGGCAGCGATTCACCGAGAAACTCGGCAGCAAAAGCACACCAAAATATACGCTGAAACTGCAAAAAAATCGCAAGTCAGGCACAGCTAAGCATGATCAAAGTCCGGAATTCAAGATAAAAAGATCAAAATAATTTTTTATGCTTTATATTCCAGTTATGTAGTTATGGTATGCTAGGTCTGATTTTAATATTGTTGATTAAAAGGTGATTGGAGTCTTTTTTAAATTTCCAATAATCCAATTTGTTTTTAATGGTTTTTGTTTCGGATTGTAGAGGTTATTTTTGTGATAGATATTATGGAATCAAATGGCTAGGAACATTAAAATGGAAGATTATACTTATGATCTCCCGAATTCCAAAATAGCCAAATCGCCATTGCCTGATCGATCTGATTCCAAACTTTTGGTTTATGAAAGAGGATTGATAACCGATGGATGCTTTAAAAATATCATTTCCTATTTGCCCGAGAAATGCACCTTGGTTTTTAATAATACCAAGGTGATTTTTGCTAGATTGTTATTTGAAAATCCTGGAACATCATCCAAGCCAATTGAGATATTTATTCTGGAACCTACCAACGGGTTAACTATTGAGCAATCTATGCTGCTTAAGGAATCCTCGACTTGGATTTGTATGGTGGGTAACTTACGCCATTTTTCAACTGAATTTTTAAAGAAAACATTTCAGCTAAACCAAACTACCTTTCATTTAATTGCACATAAGCCATCCGTTTGTGGAGACGCTTATCAGGTTCGTTTCGAATGGGATGCTGACATTTCATTCGCCGACATATTGAATTTGGTTGGCATTGTTCCTCTTCCTCCATATTTAAAAAGGATGCCCGATGTAAGTGATAAGATTCGGTACCAAACTGTTTATGCACAACAAGAAGGCTCTGTTGCAGCTCCAACTGCTGGCTTGCACTTCACTGAGGATATTATTGGCAAACTTCAAGATTTTGGAATAGCCACTGAATTCGTGGCGCTTCATGTAGGAGCAGGCACCTTCAGACCTGTTAAATCAACTACTATGGAGGATCACGAGATGCATAGTGAGGAAATAATCGTTAATAAGACGACACTGGTTCGGCTTGTACAAAATGCATTTCAATTGATAGCTGTTGGCACTACCTCACTTCGTACCTTGGAATCTTTATTTTGGGTTGGACTTAAACTTAGATTGGGAATTAGTGATACCCAAGTTTATCAATGGGATTCATACGACCTGCAAGTACCTTCTGATTTTAATTACATCTCGGCCTTGAGGGAGATTATTGGTTTTTTAGATTCTACACAGCAGGATTCTTTTAGAACCAAAACGCAATTATTGATTGCTCCAGGATATAAAATCCAATCCGTAAAAGGATTAATTACCAATTTCCATCAGCCTAATAGTACGCTATTGCTTTTGGTTGCTGCTTTTGTAGGGGATGATTGGCGAAAAATCTATAATCATGCTTTGAAAAACGACTACCGCTTTTTGAGTTATGGAGATGGGTCAATATTGATGCGCTCATAATAGCCATATTTTACCATTCATAACTACTTTAGTTGTTTCATAAGTAACAGGATTGCAGCAATTTGTATTTTTCATGCTATTTAAGACGGCGTTAATATCATGGCTTTTCTTGTATCGTTAAATAATAATTAACTTTTAATAAAGGTCCGCCTTAATAATTGATATTAAGATAACTTCGATCATTATTTTTAAAAAATATGCCTCGACCATTTAACTACAAAGATGCTATCAATCAACAACTGGATGGTTTTCATGATACAGGTGTTAATGGATTTTTTCGCGTTGTTTCAAATAGTTTGAATCATCAAAACAATCTCGCAGATAATAAGGCCAATATTATGATTTCAATAAACACAGTTGTTATTACTTTGGTTATTGGTTCTTCAGTGAAAAGTATGTTTGATTGGAGTGAATTCTTGTTGCCTATTATGTTTTTGTTGGCCACATCGCTAGTTGCTACTGTTTTCGCTATATTGACAACTCGACCAAGTTTCAAAAAAGGAGAAGTAGATCAAGATTATATTGATCAAAAAAAATCAACATTCTTATTTTTTGGAAATTTTTCTAGCGTTACCCGTCAGGATTTTGAAGACACAATGTTAACTATTTTAAAAGATGAGGAATATTTGTACCGATGTATATTAGCTGATTTTTATGGTCAGGGTAGGGTTTTAGAAAGAAAATACAGGTTATTGACTTATTCTTACAATACATTTTTGGTAGGTATTGTATTGTCGGTTTCTATGTTTTCAATAATCAAAATTTATGGTTTATGAATCAAGTGATTTATTTGCCTCATTGAACGCTTTCTTAGTAATTGCAATACCACATAATAGTCGCTGGTGCGTCTATTTATTTTTGTTTGCCTACGGGAATTTGTCAGCAAGCTGCCACTTCCCTCAGCAAACAAAAAAGTCCGCCTAAGGGCGGACTTTGTGGTCTCATACTGGCGGACCCGTAGGGATTATCTTCGTTGAACCCTATGGTCGGTATTGCAATACCACAAAATAGTCGCTGGTGCGTCTATTTATTTTTGTTTGCCTACGGGAATTTGTCAGCAAGCTGCCCACTTCCCTCAGCAAACAAAAAAGTCCGCCTAAGGGCGGACTTTGTGGTCTCATACTGGCGGACCCGTAGGGATTCGAACCCCAAACCTTCTGATCCGTAGTCAGATGCTCTATCCAGTTGAGCTACGGGTCCAATAATGAAACGAGGTGCAAAGTTAAGGTTTTTATCAGTTTGATGAATAATGGATTCAAGAATCAATTAAGCTTTATTATATATTGATATTCAACATTATATAAAATCTTATTAAAGAACTTTTTTGTTAATATTACCATCAGAAGACCTTTTAAGCTTGCTTTCTTTTTCTTCAATTTAGCATAATGAAACCACATTTCTTTTTAAAGCCTTTATTGTTTGCATCTCTTTTCATAACGGCTTTCCATACTGCATCAGCGCAAATACCCGATTCACTTCGCTTCGATTGGCACCTTGCTGGCTTGGATTCCAATTACAACGCGCCTACATCGGTTATTGATATCACCGCATTCGGTGCCATTCCAGACGATGGAGCAGACGATTTCTCCGCTCTCCAAGCAGCTTTTGTATCGGCTGGTTCCAACGGAGGAATTATTCAATTCCCCTCGGGAAGATTTCATTTCAACAGTACCGTATTTGTGCCATCCAATTGCATCATAAAAGGAGTGTCATCGGATTCTACCGTCTTCGAATTCAATTTGAATAATGCTCAAGCAAATTCTTTTAACTTTTCTGGTAATGGGGCAACTCCTTTCCATAATATCATAGATACTTTGAATAGAGGCGGACGAGTAGTGGTATTGGATAGCGTCGCAATAACGAGTTATTCAATCGGCGACCGTGTTGAAATTCGTCAATTGAATGGTTCTTGGAACACCAGCCCTGCTACATGGGCAGAGTATTCGCTCGGACATGTGAGTACAGTAGACTCTATCTCTGGAAACACACTTTTTCTATCAAATCCTCTCCGATTTTCTATTGATACCTCTTTGATTCCCCAAATAAGAGTGGTGAACACCATTGAAAACGCTGGATTGGAATGTTTCAAGTTGGTTCGATCCGATAGTCTGGCTGTTGGTGTAAATTTCTCTGTTTACGCCTATTTGGCCTACAATGTTAGGATTAGAGGTGTTGAAATTTTCAAAAGTATTGGAGCCCATTTCATAGCTGAGTCCAGTGCCCATGTTGAAGTTTCCGGTTGCTACTTTCATGAAGCCTACGGATACACTGGTAGCAATACGCGTGGATACGGTGTTGTGTTGGGTGTTCATGCGAATTTGTGCAAGGTGGAAAACAATGTCTTTCGAAAACTTCGCCATGCGATGATGGTCAAACAAGGAGCAAATGGTAATGTGTTCGCCTATAACTACTCAATTGAACCAAACCGAAGCGAATTTCCCGCCAATTATGGAGCCGACATATGTATTCATGGCCATTATCCTTTTGCCAATCTGTTCGAAGGCAACATATGCCAAAATATTATTGTAGATCAGGCCTGGGGTCCTAATGGTCCTTACAATGCTTATTTCCGCAACCGAGCAGAACTTTATGGCTTCCTCATAAGCAGCGGAGCAGTCCAAAGCGATAAGCAAACCATCGTTGGTAATGACATTACCTCAACTGCATTCTTCCAAGGACAATATTCATTGAATGGCATCGGGCATTTTCAGGCAGCCAACAGAGTACAGGGTAATGTGACTCCTTCCGGAAGTAATCAACTCAGCGAATCTTCTCTTTTTTTGACACAAGCTCCAGATTATTTTTTGAATCTACCATGGCCTGCCATAGGTCTTCCATATCCACCCGCTGCCATGTCTATCCCGGCCGCTATTCGTTATTCCTCTTCCAATTCAAAAACAGTTTGCGGTGATCCCGATACGGTTTTGACTTATACACAATCTCAATCGCAATCCTACTTAGAAAAGGTTTATTACAGTCAAGGGGCAATTGTAATAGAAACCTCCAAGCTATCTAATTTAATGATTTTGGATGTCATGGATTTATCTGGAAGGTTATTGATGTCAAACGAACTAAATATGAGCGGTTACTCCCGTTTTGAGCTTGAAATACCATTGAGCTCTGGTATTTATCTGATTCGATTATCTGATTCTACAGGCCGGAGAGTATATAAAATGAATATGATTGACTAAAATTATCTATACCATACCATTTCTAAATCGAATAAGTAATTCAATACCGCACTGTTTTCTTAATTCTTAGCCATACCGCGAAAGAGTTCAACAGGAATGTGATTCCCAAGAGGATGATAATACCTGCGGAGGCATTGATGAGAAACTCTTCCTGAGGTCTCGATACCCAATTGAAAATTTGAATCGGTAACACTGTGAACTCGGATGTGGGCGACTCCGGAATGAAAGGTACATAAGCCAGTGCTCCTACTACAATAAGTGGGGCGGCTTCACCAATCGCCCTCGACAATGAAATGATGATTCCGGTGATAATCCCAGAACCAGCTGCAGGCACAACTGTATTCTTAACGGTTTGCCATTTGCTGGCACCCAATGCGTAAGAGGCCTCTCTCAAAGATTTTGGAACAGCCTTAATAGCTTCTCGTGTAGCAACGATGATGATTGGAAGAATCAATAAAGCTAATGTCAAACTGCCTGCAAGTATGCTGCCACCTAATCCAAATACTCTACCGAAAATCTCCAGTCCAAGCAATCCATAAATAACAGATGGAACGCCCGCCAAATTGGTGATGTTTAACTCTATGATTCGTCCGATTCTTGATTTCTTTGAAAATTCTTCAAGGTAGATGGCGGCACCAATTCCAATTGGAATGGCAGCAAGAGCGGTAATTATGATAATCCATAATGTTCCTGCCAATGCCGATAGAATGCCGGCTCGAGATGCGATCCTAGAAGGATAGGAGGTAATAAAATCCCAAGAGATCCTAGCTAGTCCATCATTCAAAATTCCTCCAATAAAAATGGCAAGCATTATCAACCCGAAAAATGTGCAAAACAACCCCAGGTACTTGAACAGGCGATCTTTGATCCTTGATCTTTTTACAAAACGCTCAGACATATTTCTTTTCAAGTTTTTTATTGAGGTAATAGCTGATGTTGTTCAGTAGGAAGGTAAACACAAACAAGGTGATTCCTGCAGCGAAAATAGTTCTGTATTCTAGCGAGTCGTGAGCTACATCGCCCAAACTAACTTTTACAATGTAAGTGGTGATGGTTTCAATAGGAACAAGCGGATTTAGGGTTAACCTTGGTTGTTGTCCGGCAGCTATGGCAACAATCATGGTTTCCCCAATGGCCCTTGAAATAGCTAGAATGGCGGAAACTATGATGCCCGAAGACGCCGATGGTAAAATGACTTTAAAGGCAGTTTGTAGTCTGTTGGCACCAAGCGCAAGCGACCCCTCTCTGATGTATCGTGGCACCGCTGAAATCGCATCGTCACTCAAGGAAGATACATAAGGTATGATCATAATCCCCATCACGAACCCCGCCGATAGGGAATTGAATCCTGACATGTCAGGATAAATCATTTGAAAGAAAGGAGTAACTACTGTTAATGCAAAGAATCCGTAAACTACCGTAGGAACCGATGCCAGTATTTCCAGAATGGGTTTGATTACGGTTTTGAATCGCTTAGATGCATATTCATTCAAGTAAATAGCAATAATCAAGCCCGTGGGAAGTGCAACAGAAATGGCGATTAAGGAAGTCAGCAGCGTTCCCGATAGTAGAGGAAGGATACCGAAGTGCTTGTCGGCAAACAATGGTGTCCATTGGGTGTCGGTAAGAAAATCAATTATACTCACTTCACTGAAAAAAGCGTAAGCCTCACTTACCAATACATATAAAATGCCTATGGTGGTTAGTATGGTGACCATGGCACACATGGCCAATAATTGTTCTATGATTTTTTCCCGCAGTCTTTTATTCATGGTTAATTAAATGGAAAGTGATCCGCTGTTGAAACGGATCACTTTTTAAAACAAAACTCAATTGAATTCAACAAATCACTTGGCGGTATGTTCTTTAATAAATGCTTCAAACTTAGCAATCTCCGCTTTGTACTCTTCGTCGGTCATTGGGATGAAACCTACATCGGTAGCCAATTGACCGGCGTTTTGTAGGTAGAATCTAACAAACTCCGTTACTTCTGGGCGCATCACTGCGGTAGAGTTTACATAAATGTAAAGAGGTCTGGAAAGTGGTGCGTACGATTTATTCTTAACTGTTTCCAAAGATGGCTTTATCGGTCCAGCGCCGTTATCCGGCTTACCATCATCAATTCCAATTGATTTCAATTTGGAAGAATTCTCTTCGTAATAAGCATAACCAAAGAATGCCAATCCGTTTTTATCGGTTGTAATACCTTTTACCAATACATTGTCGTCTTCGCTAGCAGTGTAATCACCACGGCTGCTGTGGCTTTTGCCAACAATCGCTTCAGTAAAATAGTCATAGGTTCCTGATTCGGTTCCTGCACCGTAAAGACGGAACTCCTGGTCAGGCCATCCTGCACGAACTTGGCTCCACTTGGTTATCTTCCCTTGTGCTTCAGGCTCCCACATCTTTTTCAATTCCTCAACGGTCATATCACTAACGAAGTTGTTCTCTGGATTTACCACTACAGTTAGGCCATCGTAGGCAACCTTCAATTCCAAAAAGCCGATCTTGGAGGCAGTTGCAGCATCCATTTCTTCCTGTTTGATATTTCGACTGGCGTTGTTGATGTCGGTTTCACCTCTGGTAAATTTTTTGAATCCACCCCCTGTACCTGATAATCCAACTGTTACCTTAACATCGGGTTGAACCGCTCTGAATTCTTCAGCAACAGCCTCAGAAATCGGATAGACTGTGGATGAGCCATCGATTCGAACTTCTCCAGATAGACCCTTTTGCTCGGAAGTTTGTTCTTTTTTGCCTCCGCATGCTGATACAGCCAGTGCAAGGATGCAAACAGTGGTTTTTAATAGTTTCATTTTCAGAATTTTACAATGATTTATGTTAATTGAATATTAATTGGCACAAAAGTCATTCGCCTCAGTTTCATCAACATTAATCGAATGTTAAATAATTGTTAATCCGTTAAAAGGTGATTTACATGCTTCTTTGTGATCTCCATCACCTATGAGCTTTTCTTTTGGCTATAACTTTGCAATTATAAATCCATATTTATCATGAGCGCTTTCAACGATTTGATTCATTCCGATAAGCCTGTTTTGGTCGATTTCTATGCCACTTGGTGTGGACCTTGTAAAATGATGGAACCCATACTCAAACAGCTTTCAGGAATGGTAGGTGAGGAGGCAACTATCATTAAGGTTGATGTGGATAAAAACCCAGCTGCGGCATCAGCATTTAAGGTTATGGGCGTTCCCACACTAATCATATTCAAAAAAGGGCAAGTTGTTTGGAGGGAGTCTGGTATTGTAGATGCCGATGAATTGAAACGAAAATTGGATCAGGCTGCCAGCGTTTAATTAATCGTTTCCGTGGCCATGTTTTTGATTGGGAAGCATGTTGGATAAGGTCCAATCCACTCTACCTGTAAAATCAGATTCTCTTTCGTTGCAGTTCGATAACTGGCAAACAGCACAAGATTTTGGTGGCACACATGGATCGGCATGGATAAAAAACTCAACATCCTTTCCAAGACTGTCTTTGATCAAATTCTCTACAGAACTAACCTCGTGATGTGTTTCCTCCAACGAACCATACCAGGGCAGCGTTATGTGACAGTCCACATGCAACTCGGTACCATATTTAATCACTCTTAGATTGTGGATGTCGATCCATTGATCGCGACGATGTTTTTGCATTTCCTCGATTAGCAAATTCAGTTTTT
>JBKCHO010000060.1:0-4248 GCA_046302815.1 Bacteroidota bacterium
ACCACCTACCACCTACCACCTACCACCTACCACCTACCACCTACCACCTTACTTCCCTAACTATTCACTAACTTCGCAAATCCCCTAAAAATGGGCTGATTGGTGAAGGATTTTACGGAGAATATCGAGGTTTTAGGCGCCCGAGTGCACAACCTGAAGAATGTGGATCTCGTGTTTCCACGAGAGAAACTGGTGGTGATCACGGGGTTAAGTGGCAGTGGAAAATCGTCCCTAGCCTTCGACACTATTTACGCAGAGGGACAGCGTCGTTACATGGAGACTTTCTCGGCCTATGCGCGCAGCTTCTTGGGAAACATGGAGCGACCTGATGTGGACAAGATCTCAGGTCTCAGCCCTGTCATCAGCATCGAACAAAAAACCACGGGTACGAACCCCCGTTCTACCGTAGGTACCATTACCGAGATCTACGACTTTTTACGACTCCTCTACGCCCGTGCCGGCGAGGCCTTCAGCCATGTGACCGGCGAGAAAATGGTGAAGCTGTCGGACGACCAAATCATCAAACTCATCATCGACCAGTTCCGTGGAAAGAAAGTAGCGTTTCTGGCACCTGTGGTGAAAGGTCGCAAGGGACACTACCGCGAGCTGTTTGAATCCATCATGCAGTCGGGGTTTCTTAAAGTGCGCATCGATGGTGAGGTAAAAGATGTGAAGAAAGGATTGCAAGCCGATCGATACAAAACGCACGATATCGAAATCATCATCGACCGCATCACCGTCGGTGACGATCAACTATCACGCATCACTGACTCGGTACGCATCGCCATGAAGCATGGCAAAGGATCGATGATGGTTTGGGAAGAAGACGATGACCAGGTACGACATTATTCGCAACATCTGATGTGTCCAACCTCGGGCATCTCATACAATGAGCCTGCTCCCAACACCTTCTCATTCAATTCGCCCTACGGCGCATGTCCAAAATGCAACGGACTAGGCACCGTTCCCGAAATCGACATCAACAGCATCATACCTGATCGCAAGGTGAGTATCAAAGCGGGTGGTATCGCGCCACTCGGACCTTACAAGGACAATTGGGTGTTCGCACAGATCCAATCCATCGGCCGCAAGTATGGATTCAACCTGACCACTCCTATCGGAGACATCTCCGAGGAGGCTCTTGGTGTTGTTCTATATGGCTCCGAAGAAATGTTCCAAGTGAGCCGAGAGTATCGCAAAGGCGATTCGCACCAATATGCGGTGGCCTTCGAGGGCATTGTCAACTTCATCGTCGGACAAGTGAATGAGAGCTCCTCCGCATCGATGAAGAAATGGGTGGACGGATTCATGCATGCCGTTTCTTGTCCCATGTGTAACGGTAGCCGCCTCAAATTGGAATCGCTGCAATTCAAAATCGGTAACAAAAATATTGCGGAGCTTGCGCAGATGGATATCATCCAACTCGAAACTTGGATCAACGGATTGGATAAGAAACTCACCAAGCGCCAAGAGCAAATCGGTCGAGAGGTGTTGAAAGAGATCCGTAAGCGTATCCGCTTTCTGCTTGAAGTTGGTTTGGATTACCTCACACTCGACCGCACATCGAAGAGTTTGTCGGGTGGAGAGTCGCAGCGCATCCGCCTGGCCACCCAGATTGGCTCTCAGCTGGTTGGTGTGTTGTATATATTGGATGAGCCGAGTATCGGACTGCATCAGCGCGACAATGTTCGACTCATCAACTCGCTTCGTGAGTTACGAGACCTGGGTAACTCGGTGATCGTGGTGGAGCACGACCGCGAAACCATCATGTCGGCCGACCATGTGATCGACTTGGGCCCTGGCGCCGGAACACACGGAGGAAAAATTGTTGCCGAAGGTACTCCGAATGCCATTTTGGGAAGCGATTCGTTAACCGCAAAGTACCTAAATGGCACCATTGAACTACCCGACTCCAAATTGCGCAAAGGAAACGGGAAGGTATTATCGCTCTACGGCGCGAGGGGACACAACCTGAAAGACATCAATGTACATTTCCCTTTGGGAAAACTCATTTGTGTGACGGGTGTGAGTGGAAGCGGTAAATCATCGCTCATCAACGAAACCCTATACCCTGTTCTCAGTCATCATTTTTATCGCTCTACCGTCAAGCCATTACCTCACAAATCGGTGCAAGGATTGCAACACATTGATAAAGTGATTGAGATTGATCAATCGCCAATTGGCCGTACACCTCGAAGCAATCCTGCTACATACACGGGCGTCTTCAGTGACATCCGGAACCTGTTCGCCCAATTGCCTGAATCGAAAATCAGGGGTTATCCTCCCGGATGGTTTTCCTTCAATGTGAAAGGTGGTCGATGCGAGACCTGTCAAGGTGCGGGCATGCGAGTAATTGAGATGAACTTCCTTCCCGATGTGTATGTGCATTGTGAAAGCTGCAATGGCAAGCGTTACAACCGCGAAATACTCGAGGTGCGTTATCGTGGCAAGTCGATCAACGATGTGTTGGACATGAGCATTGAAGAAGCCGTTGAGTTTTTTGCTAACATGCCAAGCATCCATCACAAAATATCAACCATCAAAGAGGTTGGTCTGGGATATATTACGCTCGGACAACAGTCGACAACCTTATCTGGTGGCGAAGCACAGCGGGTGAAGTTGGCCACCGAACTTTCCAAAAAAGATACTGGCAACACGCTATATATATTGGATGAGCCCACCACCGGCCTGCATTTTGAGGATGTTCGCATCCTGCTGGAGGTGCTTTCGAAGCTCACCGACAAAGGCAACACCGTGGTGGTGATTGAGCACAACATGGATGTGATTCGATGCGCCGACCACATCATCGACATCGGCCCGGAAGGGGGTAGTCGAGGTGGCGAATTGGTGGCCGAGGGCACCCCTGCGTCCATCATGAAAAACCCCAAGAGTATTACGGGCGAGTATCTGAAGCGCGAAATCGCGGCGATGAAAGCGGCGAAGCGATAGGTAAAACTGGTCATTGGCGTGGAAAGTCACCACTAACTACCTACTACCTACCACACCCTATCCGAAACCTTTTTTGGCCTTTTCAGTATAAGAGCAGGTGAAAAAATCCCCTGAGCTTCAGTGGATTTTAAAATACTGATTAACAATAAATTAAAACTATGGAAGAAAAGCTCGTCACCATCCTTTTGGTTGAAGACGATGCCGTTGATGTGATGAACGTGCAGCGAGCATTCAAAAAAAATAATATCAAAAATCCATTGGCCATTGCCGGCAATGGGTTGGAGGCCCTGAACATGCTTCGCGGCCAGGAGGGTTATGAGAAGATCAACCCTCGTCCACAAATCATCCTATTGGATTTGAACATGCCAAAGATGAACGGCCTCGAGTTCCTGAAGGAGCTGCGCCAGGATCCACAGCTTCGTTCCATCAGCGTGTTTGTGATGACTACCTCCAATGACGACCGTGATCGCGTGGATGCCTACGATTTGAATGTGGCAGGCTATATCATCAAACCCGTATCCTTTGAAAAATTCGTAAACGCCGTTTCCATACTGAGTAGTTATTGGAAACTGTGTGAACCATCAGAAGTACCGACATGCTTCAGCAACAACTAAGAATACTCGTCATCGACGACGACGAACTCGACCGCATGGCCCTCATGCGTTCCGTTCGTAAATCGGGTTTCAATGCAGAGGTGATTACCGCTGCTAACGAGACCGAAGGCCTCATCGCACTGCAGGAAAACGAGTTCGACATCATCTTCCTCGATTACAACCTACCCGGTTGTACCGGAATCGATTTCATGCGAGCCAACCGAAACAAGTTGAGTGGCGCACAAGTAATCATGGTCACTTCGCAAGGCGATGAGAAACTCGCCGTGGATGCCATGAAACTAGGTGTATGTGATTACATGCCTAAGAATATGGTCAATCCCGATGGTATCGGTCAAAGCCTACGCTATGCGCTACGCTTGCGCGATGCCTCAGAGCGCAACCGGAAAATACAGGAGGAACTGTACCTCACCGAACGCAGATTGGATACGGTAGTCGACAAGTCCCAAATACTGTTCTTTGCCATCAACGCCAACCGCGAATACACGATGTTCCGTGGCCATTGTGCCAGTAACTTGGGCATCGACCCTCAATACATCATCGGAAAGAAAGTATCAAACACCAAGCACCTCTTTCCAATCGATGAATCGTTCTTCAGCGCGCTTGAAAACAACGACCAACATACGACCACTATGACTGCAGGCGATCTGCATTTGGAAGTTACTTGTTTCAAGCAAGCAGGAAATAC
>JBKCHO010000061.1:0-4273 GCA_046302815.1 Bacteroidota bacterium
ACTTATTGTTGGTAGGTCCGATATGGCTACTGGTCTTCAGGAGGGACTACAATTGATGGCTCTCGATGAAAAAGCGTTGTTCATTATTCCATCTCATTTAGGTTACGGGTTAACAGGCGATGGTGACCGTATTCGTAATTATCAGACTATGGTAGTGGATGTTGAAGTTGTCAAAGTTGTTAAATCCTCCAAACAATGATGATTATGCAGTTCAAAACTCAATTTTCTATTTGTTTTCTGTTGCTTTTCTCTTTGTTGCTTTCCAGTTGTAGAGACTCTGAAGGCTTTCGAAAAACAAGCGATGGCCTTTTTTACAAATTCATAAATGATGAGGATGGACCAAAGCCTGAACCGGGTGATATTATGGTCATGGATATACTTTATACCAATGGAAGAGATTCCTTATTGTTCGATTCAAGGATACTTAGTGACTCCTTCACAGTAGTTTGTGTCCTCCCAACATTCATAGGTGGAGTGGAAGAGGGATTTGCAATGATGAGCCCGGGCGACAGTGCTCTTTTCAAAGCCAATGCCGATTCACTGATGGAAAAGACTTTTAAGAATGCATCACCTTATCAGCCAATCGAAGGAGAGTTTATTCGTTTCCAGGTGAAGATGCGATCCATCATTAAAAAGAAGGACATTGACTCTGTCATGATAGCTACGGATTTGAGGTTGCGAAGAGTGGAGTTTGATGATTTGGAGTCTTACTTAAGACGGAACAAAATGGATGTAACTCCAACCCAAAATGGTGCATTTTTGACTATTAAAAATGAAGGAAATGGTCCGAAACCTGAGGCCGGTGATACCGTTTATGTGAATTATAAAGGCTATTTGCTGAATGGCCTTGTCTTCGACTCAACGAGCAAAGGACCGTTCAAATTTGTGCTAGGTACAACTCCTGTTTTGGAAGGTTGGGTCGATTGCATTCCACTATTATCAAAGGGATCGGAAGCAACCATTGCATTTCCTTCAGACTTAGGATTTGGTTCTCAAAAAACTGGGGTGATTCCTCCATACTCTCCTCTCATTTTTGAGGTGCGCATCGTTGATATCAAAAAGGGTATCAAAAGGGATACGAAATCACCGTCCTAGTAAAAATACGGTAGGTATATCCTTGATTTTGGGAGGCGTTTTTTGTCTCCACTCTAAGACTTTTAGTGTTTTAATGAACTGATCGCTTGTCGTAATTCCGGATGCAATGCAAATCCTGGTTTCGCCTGAAAGTTGGGCTAGGAGTTCTAACCAGATACCTTCATTTCGATATGGTGTCTCAATAAAGATTTGAGTGTAGCCAGTCTTTTTGATGGTCATCTCTAGCTCTTTGATTTTAGAACGCTTCTCCTCTTTGTCTTTTGGAAGGTATCCATGGAATGAAAATCCTTGTCCATTCAAGCCTGAGGCAGACAGAGCCAATAGGATCGAGGAGGGTCCTACAAGGGGGATAACATCAATATCCAATTGGTGAGCCATGCGTACGACCTCGGATCCAGGATCAGCAATTGATGGCATCCCGGATTCACTCATAATCCCAAGGTTTTTGCCGCTTGAGACAATTTTCAAGGCATCTGCAATTTGCAACTTGTTGTCGCCGTGTTTATCGATTTGGATAACCTCTATTTCGGACATCGCATATACCGAATTGATGGATTTCAAAAATGCTCTGGCGGACTTGGCATTTTCAACCATGAAAAAGTCCAAATTCCTTGTGACTTGTAATGCATAGTTAGGAATTACATCCTCTGGAGCAGAGTTTCCTAATGTTACAGGGATTAGATATACGACTCCCATTGTTTGATTATTTCAGAGGATACGAATTCAACCTTTTGATGATTTTACCACAGGCTTCATCTATAACTTTATATACATCATCAAATACATCATCACTTTCCTTGTAGGGATCCCTAACATTTAGATTATCCGTTTGTCCAGAGTATTCCAATAGCATATGAACCTTGGACTTTTGATTTGGATCATCAGTTAAATTCAAGATACTTTCATGAACCGACCAATCCATGGTAAAAATGAGATCGAAATTTTCGAAATCTTTTGTTATGAAAGGCCTTGATTGCTGTTGACTAATATCGATACCATACTTCATTGCTATCCGCAATGAACCTGGTTGAGGAGGACTACCTTGATGATAAGATAATACGCCTGCCGAATCCACATCCCAATTCAAACCTTCTACCTGAGACTTTTTTTGCATAATACCTTCGGCCAAGGGAGATCGGCAAATGTTGCCTAAACATACCATTAGTATTCTCATGAGGCTAATTTAAAATTAAAAAGGTGAATTGCTGATGCAACTCACCTTTTGAGATTTGGTAATTGTTAATCGTTATTTCTCGTTGATTTGAATTCTTTTTTGGATATCCGTTACATAAGTTTTGAATTTCTTATCGGTCTCCATCAAGTTATTAACTGTTCTGCAGGCGTGTAAAACAGTCGCATGATCCTTTCCTCCACAATGAATCCCAATGTTGGAAAGGGACGACTTGGTCATGCTTTTGGAGAAATACATGGCCAACTGGCGAGCCTGCACAACTTCCCGCTTACGGGTTTTGGATTTTAAAACATCCAATGGCAAATCGAAATAGTCACAAACCACTTTCTGAATGTAGTCGATGGAAATTTCATGAACCGTATTCTTCACAAACTTATCTACCATCTGCTTGGCCAGCTCGAGGGTGATAGGCTTCTTATTCAGGGAAGATTGAGCGATTATGGAAATGTACGCGCCTTCAAGCTCCCTAATATTGGTAGTGATACTCATGGCAACATACTCAACGATTTCATTTGGAAGTTCGATGCCATCCAAATACATTTTATTCTTGAGTATGGCTATGCGTGTCTCTAGGTCGGGAGTTTGTAAATCGGCAGATAGACCCCATTTAAAACGACTCAACAACCTTTGTTCCATCCCCTGCAAATCGACTGGCGGTTTATCGGAAGTGAGTATGATTTGCTTATTGTTCTGGTGAAGGTGGTTGAATATGTGGAAAAACACATCTTGAGTCCGCTCCTTGCCAGCAAAAAACTGTATGTCATCAATGATCAATACATCGATCATTTGGTAAAAGTGAATAAAGTCGTTGGTGGAATTGTTTTTTACCGCATCCACAAACTGATTCATGAACTTATCAGATGGAACATACAAGACCGTCTTGTTCGGATGAGCATTTTTAATTTCAATACCTATGGCGTGAGACAAATGGGTTTTTCCCAATCCTGTTCCGCCATATATAAGGAGTGGATTGAAAGAGGTGCCTCCAGGCTTATTTGCGACGGCATAACCTGCAGAGCGGGCTAATCTATTACAATCACCCTCAATGAAATTATCGAAAGAAAAGGACGGCTTCAGTTGGGAGTCAACATCCAACTTTTTGAGTCCAGGAATTATGAAAGGGTTTCTTATGGTTGAACTAATATCCAATGGCATGGCTACTGAAGGATTCTTCAGGCTGCTATTGTTCTTTGCAGGAAGCTTAACGGTATACGGTTGAGCATTATTCTGGTTGTTCTCCATTACGATGGAGTACTCCAAACGACCTTGGGGGCCTAGCTGTTGCTTTATGGTTTTCCTAAGGAGGTCGAGGTAATGCTCTTCAAGCCATTCATAAACGAACTGACTTGGAACCTCTATGGTCAAAACCTTGTTTTCCAGCCGTACTGGTTTAATCGGCTCGAACCAGGTTTTAAAATTCTGGGCGCTTACATTATCTCTAATTAAATTGAGACAATTATCCCAGACCTGTTCCAAAGACTTTTGCATACTATTTTGAACTGCTTACTTCTGGTTATTTTACTTGTGTGAAACCGACAAAATCCGGTGTTTGGGGATGTAATATTACGCAAATATTGGTTAAAAAAAATAATAAAAAAAATTAAATATCACTTGTTTTTTTGATCTCAATTACTGTACTGGAAAAATTCTTTTTTTCTTGTGATTCCCGATTAAAATTTACAGTGATTTTTCCAAGTCTTACACCTGCCCAACCTGCTTGGGAAATTAGTATTTTTTTTCCATTCAACCCCTTTTCAAATACAGGTTCATCCAAAAATGTATGGGTATGTCCACCTATGATTACATCAATATCCGCACTTTTAGTTGCCAATACCAAATCGGAAACCTGGTTATCTGGATATTTGAATCCCAAGTGTGACAGGCAGATGACCAGGTCACATTTTTTATTTCGACGAAGCATTTCTGCCGTAGACTGGGATATGGTTATTGGATCATGGTATACAACTTTGCCGGACAACCTTTTAT
>JBKCHO010000062.1:0-17524 GCA_046302815.1 Bacteroidota bacterium
GTGCCGATTTTCGCACTTCACTCCCCTTCCGGCTTCTTCCTTGGCTTATGAAATTTCCTAGGAGGACCTTTTCGGTGGTTAGGCCTTTGTCCGCGGTGATGTGATTTGGATGGTGCTTTCATCTCCATAGCAGGAATACCCTCCGGATTTGGCACGCGGCTCACCTCTTTACCAATAAGTTCTTCAATACGACGAAACCTGCTGTTATCATCGGAATTTACGAAAGTAATAGCGGTACCGGTGCGTTCTGCTCGGGCTGTTCTACCAATGCGATGCACATAGTCTTCCGGGTCTGGCGGAACATCATAATTAACTACCAGGTCTATTCCTTCAACATCAATTCCGCGTGAAAGGACATCTGTACCTATGATCATGTTCAATTGCTGGTTCTTGAATGACCGCATGATTTCCTCGCGTTCCCGTTGATCGAGATCGGAATGGAAAGCTTGGCACTTGAAATTGATTTTTCGAAGAGCGGAATCCAATCGCTTGACCTTTTCCTTTGTTGAGGCGAAAACAATCACACTGCCAAATCCACCCTCTCGGAGAATTTTGGATATGAGATCCAGTTTATGGGCGTCATCCACTTCATAGCATTGCTGTACGATGCCTTCAGCTGGTTTTGATATGGCAATATTGATTTGCTCAGGCTGGTTCAATAAACGACCTGCCAATGTCCGGATTTTGGGTGGCATGGTGGCCGAGAACAGCAAGGTTTGCCGCTCTTTGGGAAGGTAACTCACAATTCGCATGATATCATCATGGAACCCCATATCCAACATACGATCCGCCTCATCCAAAACCAAGTGTTTCAGTTTATCCAATTTGATATCACCGGCAGCAAGAAATGAAATAAGTCGACCAGGTGTGGCAACTACTAAATCGATACCCTCTTTGATGGCTTTCTTCTGTTGTTCCCAAGTAATGCCATCGCCACCTCCGTAAACGGCCATAGAACCCACGCCAGTGAAGTAACCTAAAGCCTCCACCTGCTGGTCGATCTGTACCGCCAACTCGCGCGTGGGTGCCAAAACCAGCGTGTTTACATGATCATGCCCCTCTCGAATAACCTTTTCGATCATAGGCAACACATAGGCCGCTGTTTTTCCCGTTCCCGTTTGAGCGCAGGCAATAAGATCTTTACCCGAAAGGATAATGGGAATAGATTGTTGCTGTATGGGGGTGGGTTTGTCGAAACCCATGGAAAGAACTCCGTCCAATAACTCAGGACTGAAGTTGAAATCGTGAAATGTCAAATGCAGTGGTATATATCGCAAAGATAGTGAATCGATAACTACCCCGACTTTTCATTATCATTGTGTTCCAATGCACCCAGTTGTATCCTTTCTGGTTCCTTTTTACAATCCAGGTCCAGCCCTATTCGATTGTATCGAATCCATATTGACTCAAGATGGACCGGAGTTCGAGTTGATTTTGGTTGATAATGGATCTGATGATGGTTGTTATGAAGCAGTATCCGAGAAATACCGGATTCACCACCGCATCCGTTTGGCGCACGAACCAACAAAAGGTATTTCTTTTGCATTGAATACCGGACTGAAATATTGTACCGGAACATACATTGCCCGTATGGATGCCGATGACATCTGCTTGCCAGGACGAATGGCAATGCAAAGTCAATTGTTGGATGCTCATCCGGAAATCGGTTTGGTTTCTGGTTTAGTACGGTATGGAGGCGAGGAAATAAATGAAGGAATGATGTTTTATGTGGATACCATCAATAGACTTGTGGATTCGGAAGCGATTCGAAAAAATATGTTCGTTGAATCACCCTTTGCGCACCCTAGTGTCATGTTCCGTAAATCGTTGATTGAAATGTATGGCCAATACTCTACAGAACAAGTACCCGAAGACTATGAACTGTGGCTTAGATGGAAAGAGCAAGGCATTGTCATGGAGAAAATCAACCAGGAAGTTATTGTGTGGAATGACCAACCCAACCGTTTGTCCAGAACCCATGAAAATTACAGCAGATCAGCTTTTGAAAACACGAGGGTTAAGTATTTAGTCCGGTGGCTTCGACAACATGTTCGTCCCGACAAGCCCATTTTCATTTGGGGCGGCGGAAAGTTTTCCAAGAGAAAAGCATCCTTGTTGGAGGAGCAAGGAATCCGAATTCATGGATTTATCGATGTGGATGAGAATCGCACTTCAGACACAAAACCTATAATTCACTATTCAAAGATACCTCCCCCAGACTCCATATTCATTCTTTCCTCAGTAAGCAATCGTGGTAAGTTCGAGGAGATTCGATCCTTTTTATGCTCTAAAGGTCATAAGGAAGAAGTCGATTTCCTGATTAGCTCTTGATTCTATTTAACATATTATTACGCAATCAGGACAAAATATCCATTTAAATCGATACGCTATTGATTTTCAATGACAATCGTATCTATTTGCGCTTGGATCGTTTCCGCGTCTCTTTCAAGGTAGTTAACTTCTCCACTTGTGGACCACGAATGGTTCTCTGATACCTTTTTTCTTTTTCGATTAACAGGTTTTCAGAGTTGCTTATGAACTCCAAATCCGATTTTGTCTTGGTGGTTCTTTTTTTAGTTTTGAGTGACATGGTATGATGTTTGGTATTGCAATCTTATTAACGAACCGTATATTTGGAGATGATATCCGTCAGCCCGATTATTTATGAGTGAAATTTCAGAAGCCCTCTCTCCTTTTAGAAGCCTTTTTGAGAGCCATTTGATGGATGAAATGGAGCAAAGCGGAAAATTGATGCATTTGGATGCTGGAACAATCATTTTAGAACCTGGCAGTTATGTCAAGTTCATTCCGCTATTGGTAAAAGGAAGCATTAAAGTATTGAGACAAGGTAATGATGCCAACGAGATCCTTTTATACTATGTAGAACCGGGTGAAACATGTGCTATGTCACTCACCTGTTGTGTTTCCAATCAAAAAAGCAATGTAAAAGCCATTGCGGAAGAGGATACCACGATGATTAGCTTGCCAGTGAATAAATCTGATGAGTGGATGACCACCTATCCATCATGGAAATCCTTTATTATGCAGACCTATCGGAACCGGTTTGAGGAGTTGTTGAAGGCCATAGATGGGATCGCGTTCCAAAAAGTGGATGAGCGTTTGCACCACTACCTGGTGGAAAAATCGAAACTTTTAAAATCGAGTGAGATTCAAATATCACACCAACAAATTGCAGAAGAACTGAACTCCTCTCGTGAGGTCATTTCCCGATTGTTAAAACAACTTGAACTCAAGGGGCTGGTTAGTTTGGGACGCAACAAAATATCATTGAATCTTCCTAATTAAATCTTCAACTATCGTCATACCATCAACAACCCACAACATGAAAAAACTTGCTTGTCTCCTACTCTTCATCCTCTCGGCCAATTCTTGGTCTCAAGCCCAAAATCGAGTAGCCAAGGATGTATCCGTAAAAGAATTCGCCAAGCTGATCGAAACTGGCAAAGGAACCTTGTTGGATGTCCGCACACCCGGTGAAATCGCCAAAGGATCCATCAAAGGATCTGTGAACCTCGATTTTTTTGATGACAACTTTGAGACAAAACTAGAACAACTTGACAAGAAAAAGCCGGTTTATGTATACTGTGCATCAGGAGGAAGAAGCAGCGACGCCATGGAAATGATGAAGAAAAAAGGGTTTGTTGAGGTTTACAATCTCAGCGGTGGTTACAATGCTTGGAACAAGACTTACGGAAAGTGAGTGAAGTCACCAAAGACCGTTTTGGGAACAACATCCCGGAATGGTACGCCGGATATGTAAATTTGTTTGGACAGAAAACGGTTATGGAAGCCTTGCAGGAATCCATGGATGAAACCGTTGCCCTCATCTCTTCGATGGATGAATCCAAATTAAGGTATACCTATGAGGAAGGCAAATGGACAGTGGCAGAAGTTTTGATTCACTTGATCGATTGCGAGCGCATTTTCACCTACAGAGCACTTCGATTCGCCAGGAACGACGCCACTCCACTTCCAGGTTTCAATGAGAATGACTACGCACCTAACAGCTTTGCAAACAGCAGAAGCTTAAATTCCATATTGGAAGAATACATCTCCGTGCGCAAATCGTCATTGACCTTTTTCGGAAACCTACAAAACGACATGTGGTCCAGAACAGGCATTGCCAACGGACTGGTTTTTTCTGTAGAGATGATTGCAACCGTAATTTACGGTCACGAAACACACCACTTGAAGGTACTTCGTGAACGATACGGTGTTTGACTAAATCCGCTCTCAAATTCACTAAATTTGCACTCCGGCCAACGCTGGTGCACAAACAACATGTCGATCACAGAAGAAATAGGAAAAAGGCGCACTTTCGCCATCATCAGTCACCCGGATGCTGGTAAAACAACATTGACCGAGAAGTTCCTGCTTGTCGGTGGCGCCATTCCGGTTGCAGGAGCTGTTAAATCCAACAAGATTCGAAAAACCGCTACCTCCGATTTCATGGAAATCGAAAAACAAAGGGGGATTTCTGTAGCCACATCGGTGATGAATTTCGACTACAAAGGACTTAGCATCAATCTTCTCGACACACCGGGTCACAAGGACTTCGCCGAAGACACCTACCGCACCTTGACTGCTGTGGACAGCGTTGTATTGGTCATAGACTGTGTGAAAGGTGTAGAAGAGCAAACCGAAAAACTTATGGGGGTATGTAGAATGCGAAATACGCCTGTGATCATTTTCGTGAACAAGCTCGACCGCGAAGGAAAAAACCCTTTCGACTTGCTTGATGAGATTGAAGAGAAGCTGAATATAAAGGTTCGTCCACTTAGTTGGCCGATCAGCATGGGAAGTACATTCAAAGGCGTTTACAACATCTATGAACACAGTCTACTTCAATTCATGCCTAACAAAAAAGCTACAGAAGAAGATTTGGTCAACATCAAAGATGTGAACGACCAAATTTTGGATGAAAAACTAGGGCGATATGTTGGACAGCTTCGTGAAGATGTCCAATTAATCGAAGGCGTGTATGACTCATTTGATCGAGAAAAATATCTTAGCGGAGAGGTAGCTCCCGTGTTTTTCGGTAGCGCCATTAATAATTTCGGCGTGAAAGAACTCCTGGATACTTTCACGGAGATTGCACCACCTCCTGGAGATCGCGACACGGCAGAACGAACCATCCATCCATCCGAAAAACAATTCACAGGATTCGTATTCAAGATACATGCCAACCTCGATCCACGACACCGTGATCGGATTGCGTTCCTTCGCATTTGTTCTGGAAAATTCGAAAGGGGTAAGTTCTTTCACCATGTGAGGCTCAACAAGGAATTGCGCTTCAATAGTCCTGCACAATTCATGGCCCAGTCTAAAAACATCATTGAAGAAGCATTTCCTGGTGATGTCATTGGCTTATACGACACCGGCAATTTTAAAATTGGCGACACATTAACAGAGGGGGAAAACTTGAACTTCAAAGGCATACCACGATTTTCGCCGGAAATTTTCAAAGAACTGGTGAATACCGACCCGATGAAAACAAAACAACTTGAAAAAGGCATTATGCAGTTGACCGATGAAGGCGTTGCCCAGTTGTTCATTCAAAATGGTGGCACAAGGAAAATCATTGGCACTGTGGGTGAGCTGCAATTTGAAGTCATACAACACCGACTTCTACATGAATATAGCGCCTCCTGCAAATTCATTCCAATGAACATTCACAAAGCGTGTTGGATCACTTGCGAATCAAAAGAAAAGCTGGATGAGTTCACACGCTTTAAACAGAACCATATCGCCTTCGACAAAGATGGCAATCCAGTATATTTTGCAGATTCACAATGGATGTTAGATCAAATGATCAAAAACAATCCCGACATCCGATTCCACTTCCTCTCCGACACCTTAGAAACCATATAACACATGAGCATGTTTTCATTAAAAGGACTTCTGTTATTAACGACCTCCTGCTTGTTCCTTTCCTTAAATTTCACAATAGCGCAAAACACATCAACCCAAATGAGTATGGAAGCACCCAGAGCACGCAAAATCAATAAGGAATTGGTGGCACACGGACAAACTAGAATCGATCAGTACTACTGGCTAAATGACAGAGAAAATCCTGAAGTCATAAAGTATTTGGAAGACGAGAACAAATACACCAGCGCGATGCTTGCTCCAACATTGGAATTGCAGGACAAGCTGTTTGCTGAGATGAAGGGCCGCATCAAAGAGCAAGACCAAAGTGTTCCCTATTTCTACAATGGATACACCTACTACACGCGCTTTATTGAAGGAGGCGAGTATCCTATCTACTGCAGAAAAAAAGGAAGAACTGACGGTAAAGAAGAAATACTTCTAGACTGCAATGAGTTAGCCAAGGGTCATGCTTATTTCAGCGCTACACCAGTTCAAGCCAGCCCTGATAACAAGATTGGCATGTTCGCTGTAGACACCGTAGGTCGAAGAAAATACACCATGTTATTTAAGAACCTTTCAACAGGTGAAATGCTCGCTGACAAGATTGAAGATGTGAGCGGAAATGCTGAATGGGCCAATGATAACAAGACCGTTTTTTACAATGTGAAAGACCCGGTAACATTAAGGGAGTTCAAAATCATGAGCCATGTATTGGGAACACCAAGCTCCTCAGACAAAGTGGCATTTGAAGAAAAAGACGAAACTTTCAGTTGCTATGTGGGTAAAACCAAATCAAGACAATACTTGGTCATATACTCAAACAGTACCATGACCACCGAAAACCGCATTTTGGAAGCCGATAAGCCTGCAGGTGCATTTCGTGTTTTCGAACCCAGAAAACGAAATCACGAATATTCTATCGACCATTTAAACGGTGTTTTTTACATCATGACGAATGATAAAGCCCAAAACTTTCGATTGATGAAATGTGATGAAAAAACAACTGGAATGAACCAATGGAAGGAGGTTATCCCCCATCGCTACGAAGTTTTGTTGGAAGGCATTGAACTTTTCAATGAGTTCTGGGTGCTCAACGAAAGAATAGGAGGATTACCAAAAATCCGAATCATGCAAAAAAATGGACAGGAACACTATTTGGATTTTGGCGAGGCCACCTATGATGCTTACATGGGTGCCAACCCTGAATCAGATACCAAAGTTCTGCGTTACGGATTCAATAGCATGGTAACTCCTGCCTCCACCTTCGATTATAACATTGAAACAAGACAAAAAAACCTGCTAAAGCAGCAGGAGATCGTAGGAGGTTATGATGCTACCAAATACCAATCGGAAAGGATTAATGTGAAAGCCCGGGACGGAGTGATGGTTCCTGTGTCTATTGTTTACCGAAAAGACCTGTTTAAAAAGGATGGTTCCAACCCCATGCTCCAATACGCATATGGATCCTATGGATTCTCCATGGAAGCGACCTTCAGTTCGGCAAGATTAAGTTTACTGGACCGTGGCTTTGTTTATGCAATAGCTCATGTAAGAGGTGGTCAGGAAATGGGACGGCAGTGGTATGAGGATGGTAAACTTTTGAAAAAGAAAAACACCTTTACGGATTTTGTCGATTGCTCATCAGCTCTTGTTGAATTGAAATACACCTCGTACGACAGGTTATTTGCTATGGGCGGTAGTGCTGGAGGACTGCTAATGGGTGCTATTATCAATATGGCTCCCGAAAAATACAAAGGCGTTATTGCAGGTGTACCTTTCGTGGATGTGGTTACCACCATGCTGGATGCATCCATCCCACTTACTACATCCGAATATGATGAGTGGGGCAATCCGGAGAATAAGGATTACTTTGACTACATGTTGAGCTATTCACCGTATGACAATATAGAAGCCAAGGAATATCCTAACCTTTTGGTAACAACTGGACTACACGATAGCCAGGTGCAATATTGGGAACCTGCTAAATGGGTGGCCAAACTTCGAGATATCAAAAAAGGGAACCAGATGCTTTTGTTATTCACCAATATGGATGCTGGCCACGGCGGAGCCTCTGGTCGATTCCGAATGCTGAAGGAATTGGCGATGGTATATGCCTTCGCAATTGATCTAGCCGGTAAAAAATAACTTCGTAGCAATACACCGGTAACACGATTTAAACACTTGTCTGTAAACACAACTATACAGACAAATCAAATCCATGCAACGAGCGTTTAACTTAAGGTAAACAAGCCCTATGCAACAACAGCAAAAATTTCCTTGAGCTTCCCAACGCAATAATCGACTTCTTCAAGTGTGTTGAACTTGGAGAAAGAAAAACGAACTGCAGGGCGCGAGGGATCAGCATTCATAGCACGAAGGACATGGGAACCAACATTGCTTCCGGAGGAACAGGCGCTACCACCAGAAGCAGCAATGCCGTTTATGTCGAGACTGAACAATAAGGTTTCGGCCATATCCGATGGTGGAAAAGACACATTCAATACCGTATATAAGTTTCCGCTTGATATATCGCCATTGAAATGAACACCAGGAATTTCTGACTCCAGCTTTTCTATCATCTTATTTTTGATAGAGGTTACATGGGACATATCCTTTTCCAAATCGCGATAAGCCACTTCCATGGCTTTTGCCAATCCAACTATTCCATATACATTTTCGGTACCGCCTCTCATGTTACGCTCTTGGGCGCCACCAGTGATGAAAGGTGTAATTTGTAGTCGACTACTCAAATACAAAAATCCGACACCTTTGGGACCATGAAACTTGTGAGCGGCGCCTGTTAGCATATCGACATGCGTTTGAGCCAAGTCGTATTGAAAATGCGCCATGGTTTGAACTGTATCCGAATGGAAAATTGCACCGTATTGCTTGCATAGGTTTCCCACTTTCGTGATATCAATGACCGTACCTGTTTCATTGTTGGCATGCATCAGTGATACTAACGATGAAGGATATTTTTGTAAAAGAGACTCCAATTGATTGAGGTCGATATGCCCATGCGCATCCACATCTAAATTATGCAGCTCTATCGTTCCCTCCTTCTCCAACTCTTCCAAGGTGTGCGACACCGCGTGGTGCTCAGTTGCGGCGCTGATGGCATGGCGAATACCTTTGTCGTGTATGGTTCTTCGAATGGCCATATTATCCGCCTCCGTGCCACCGGAAGTGAAGAAAATCTCGGAAGGAGCCGCATTGAGAAGTCTGGCGACTGTTTTTCGGGCGTTTTCAATCAATGCGCGGGTCTCACGACCAAATGCATGAATGGATGATGGGTTACCGAATTGATTGTTGAGTACCGGGATCATGGCCTCCAGCACTTCGGGATGCATCGGTGTGGTGGCTGCGTTATCGAAATAAATCTTCATCTTGATCATCGTGATTGTGGCATGGCGACAGCAATGATGTCGTCCATTATTCGTTTGGCCAATTCGTTGGCAGTGGCTTCCGTTTTACTTTCGGAGTAGATTCGAATGATAGGCTCCGTATTTGATTTACGAAGGTGGACCCATTCGTTACCGAACTCGATTTTAACCCCATCTAAATCGTTGACAGGTTGAGATGCGTATTTCTCCTTAATGGATTGAAGAACCATGTCCACATCCAAATCGGGTGTCAATTCAATCTTGTTTTTGGAGATGAAATAATCTGGATAAGAGTTTCGTAGTTGCTTGCATGACAACTTGGAGTTGGACAAATGCGTAAGAAAAAGAGCTATCCCCGCAAGGGCATCTCGTCCGTAGTGCAACTCGGGAAGAATGACTCCTCCGTTGCCTTCCCCACCAATCACCGAACTAACTGACTTCATCATGGAAACCACATTAACTTCACCTACGGCGGAAGCATGATGCTTGAACCCCGCCACCTCGGTAACATCGCGCAAAGCACGCGTTGAAGACATGTTTGATACGGTGTCTCCCTTGCGATATTTCAAGACATGCTCTGCAACGGAGACCAAAGTGTATTCCTCTCCAAACATGGTACCATCTTCGCAAACGAAGGCAAGACGATCCACATCCGGATCCACTACAATACCCAGGTGCGCGTTGTTAGACACTACGGCATCTGATAAATCTTTTAGATGTTCCGGAAGTGGTTCGGGGTTGTGTGGAAACCTACCTGTGGGTTCGCAAAACAGCTCGAACACATCGACAACTCCCAAGGCCTTTAACAATCTTGGAACGGCGATGCCACCAGAACTATTGACGGAATCCACAACTACACGAAGACCGGCATTTTTAATGGTGGCCACATCAACCAAATCAGACTTAAGTATGGCCTGGATATGCCTGTCAATAGCGTCAGGGTCGAATGTGGAATTGCCTAGCTGCTCAACCGAGGCGAATTCGAACCTCCCAGATTCGGCAAATTGCAAAATCCGTTCCCCGTCCAATGCACTGAGGAATTCTCCTTGCTCATTCAAAAGTTTCAAGGCATTCCATTGGATAGGATTGTGGCTAGCGGTAAGTATAATGCCGCCTTGGGCCTGATGATACGGAACGGCCATCTCCACCGTAGGTGTCGTTGAAAGCCCCGTATCGATGACATCAATACCCAGTCCCATGAGCGTTCCTGTGACCAAATGGTGCACCATGGGTCCAGATAACCTCGCATCGCGACCAATGACCACTTTAGGTTTTTGATTTTTGGCGTTTCGGGATCTGATCCAAGCACCGTAAGCGGATGTGAATTTAACCACATCAACAGGAGTTAAACCTAGACCTGGTTCCCCTCCGATGGTTCCCCTGATGCCGGATATGGATTTGATAAGTGTCACCTGATGCTGTTTGATTTACAAAGGTAAAAAGTTAAATGCTCATTTGCAGCCTATTAGACAAACCAAAGCTAGCATCCGTAAAAGCCACCTTTTTTCTTGCTAATCCCCTTAAAATGATTAACTTTGCAACCTCAAAAAACACCCATACCGACACCATGGCTGAAAACGACAACACGCAGTCCAGCAGTAACATCGATCTTGGTCAAACCGTTAGCAAGGCTGAGGGTTACCTCCAGGAAAACAAGAAAAGCCTGACTATCATTTTGAGTGCCATTTTGGTGGTGGTCTTGGGTTATTTCGGTTATCAGAAATTCATAGTGGAGCCCCAACAAAGGGATGCCATTAGGGAAATGTTCGTTGCTGAGAACTATTTCAAAACAGATTCACTTGATAAGGCCCTTAACGGCGATGGTCAATACATGGGCTTCTTGGAAATAATTGACACCTATGGTTCATCCAAAGCGGCTAACAACGCCAAATACTACGCTGGGGTATGCTATCTCCGCAAAGGTGATTTCAATAAAGCCATTGAGTTTTTGAGTGATTTCGATGCAGAGGACGATGTATTGGGAGCCGTTGCTTATGGCGCAATTGGCGATGCCAACTTAGAATTGAAGAACAATGATGAAGCTTTGAAACACTACCGTATGGCTGTTGATTACGACAACAACATGTTTTCAGCTCCATACTTTTTAATGAAAGTAGCCTTTGTACAAGAGTTGAACAAGGATTATAAAGGCGCATTGGAAACCTATGAGCGTATCAAGAAGGATTTCCCAAAGAGCACCGAAGCCAGGGAGATTGAGCGATACATCGCCAGGGCCTCGAACCTTTCGAAGGCCGGTTAATAACCGATGTCAACTCAGCATCAAAACCTATCCTCTTTCGATCCGAAAGACCTTCCATCTGTAGAAGGCAAAAGATTTTGCATTGTTGTTGCTGAATGGAATTCTTCCATCACATATGCTCTGCTGAATGGAGCTAAAGACACTTTGCTTAGCCACGGTGTTGGAGAAAGCAACATTCAAATCATTTATGTTCCGGGTAGCTTTGAACTAGTTGCCGGTGCATCTATGGCATACCAAAAATCAAAACCGGATGCCGTTATTTGCTTAGGATGCGTTATTCAGGGCGAAACGCGGCACTTTGATTTTATTTGCAACGCCGTGGCCAATGGCCTGACACAGCTTTCCGCATCACATGCCGCACCATTTATTTTTGGGGTGCTCACCACCGATAACATGGAACAAGCCCAGGATCGCTCGGGTGGAAAGCATGGAAACAAAGGTGTTGAGGCTGCCGTTACGGCTATCAAAATGACAAATTTGATTGACGATTGACGATTTACGATTTACGATAGCAATAGTCAACCTTATGTCGTACATCGTAAATCATTTCAGTCCTAGCTCCTTTTTCAAGATGTTCCAATACGCTCTGCCGTAGCTCACAAAAATCTCGGAGCCTGCGGGTATGTTACGAGTGGCTTTGATGAAAACTCGGCTTCCTTTTTCGAGATAGACGCTGTTGTTGCGAAATCCCTTCACACGCGATAAACCGGCTGCATCATTGGCAAAGCGGCCAAAAGTGTTTTTGGCGGCAAAAGCGTCGATCACTTTTTTATCATTGATGAAATAAAAATAACCACCCTTTTTCACATCGATGTCGTTTCTGCGGGTGGCTTCGGCCCAGGTAATCAGTTCCCCTTCGTACTCACAAACAATTTGTCCTTTTTTGATGTCGTGGGTAGTGAAAAGTCCTTTGCCCGAGTTGGGTAATGATGATTTTTTAACGATGAGCATGCGCTTCTGTTCCAAGTTTGAGGGCGCAATGTTAGTTAAAAATTAAGAGATGGCGTTAGACTAGAAAACAACGAGTGATTGATAATGAGAGCCTAAAGTGGTTATGAACCAGGTGTTGAAAACCAACATAACTGAATAGAATTGTATCAATCTGAAAACAAGGCAGTTGAAGTTTGTTAACCATCCGAAACAATCACCAAAAAATACGGTTTGTTAACCTAAATTTTATTTGACAGGTTCGGAATTTTCGCTTACTTGCAATGGAATCATACTAACTAACGATTTACCCAAAAAACTCAAAATCATGTTTGCTAACCGTTACAGTGCATTGAAGAATTGGCTTGCCCTCACGGCCATTTGCCTTTTAACGACCCAATCCTACTCTCAAGTAGTCATCAGCCAAGTGTATGGTGGTGGAGGAAACACGGGCGCTCCCTACACCAACGATTTCATAGAGTTATTCAACAGATCGAACTCTTCTGTTAGTCTAAATGGAATGTCTGTCCAATACGCCAGTTCTACTGGGACATCTTGGACCGTAACGGCGCTACCAAACTTCACTTTAAATCCAGGACAATATTTTTTAGTTCGACAAGCCGGGGGTATAAACGGAGTAGCGCTTCCAACTGCTGATGCCACAGGCACAATTGCCATGTCCGCTAATGGGGGAAAGGTCGCATTGGTTTCAAGCACTACTGCACTTTCGGGATCTTGTCCTACGGCAGGTGTAATCGATTTTGTGGGCTTTGGAACCACAGCAAACTGTTTTGAAGGTACGGGGCCAACTGCAGCCCCATCTGCTACACTCGCAGTATTAAGGGCTGCAAACGGATGTACAGACTCTAACAACAATTCTAGCAACTTTGCAACGGCAACACCAAATCCTAGGAATAGCGCATCAGCCTTCAATGTTTGCCCTATACCGTTGTCAGCCAGTTCTACTGCCGGCACCATCTCTTGCTTTGGCGGCTCCACCACGATTACGGTTTCTGCAACAGGCGGAACCGCACCCTACAGCGGAACTGGAACATTTACTGTAAGCGCCGGTACCTATAACTATACTGTAACGGATAACGCTGGAGCAACCGCTACCACTTCCATCACGGTAACACAACCATCCGCTATTTCTTCAAGCTCTTCGGCTACCGCCTGCGGTTCCTATGTTTGGAATGGTACTACCTACACCACCAGCGGCAGCTATTCATACAACACCACCGCATCCAATGGCTGTGATTCCACCGCAAATCTGGTACTGACCATCAACAACGCCACTACATCCAGCACCAGCATCACCTCGCAAGGTCCATACTCCTGGAACGGAACCACCTACAGCACATCCGGAACATATACATTCAGCACGACCAACTCGGTTGGATGCGATTCAACCGCCACGCTGGTTCTGACCATCACCGCTGCACCATGCACACCCACTACCAGCACCACATCAGCCACAGCTTGTAATTCCTACACTTGGAATGGCAGCACATACACCTCCAGCGGAAGTTACACTTATGTGACACTTAACTCAGGAGGTTGCGACTCCACTGCTACACTGCTGCTCACCATCAACAACAGCACCAGTTCAATAACGAATGCAACAGCATGTAATTCGTATACATGGAACGGCACCACATATACATCAAGCGGTAGCTATACATACAATACAACAAATGCCGTAGGATGCGACTCAACCGCCACATTGAATCTCACCATCAACAGCAACAGCACATCCAGCGCAACCGTTTCCGCATGTAACTCCTACACTTGGAACGGAAACACTTATACAAGCAGTGGCACTTATACTTACAGCACTACAAATGCTGCAGGCTGTGATTCTACCGCTACCTTGAATCTGACGATCAACACCTTTTCATCGCAGGTCGTTGTTTTTGCCGAATCAATGGGCTTTGTAGGTGGTACCACCGCAATTGCTACCCATGAGACCAACAATGGTTTCGATAATGATGGTTATACCATGTCGGGAACAGCTGACATCCGCACCACTTCTGCCAGCAACACTTACGCTGGAGCTTCAGGTTCTGCGAATGTATTCTTCACCAACAACAGCACCGCCAGTTTCCAAATCAGTGGCATCAACACCATTGGCATAAACAATTTGGTTTTAGGCTTCGGAAATTTGAAAACAGCAACTGCATCCAACGGTAGCGAATTGGTAGTTGAAATTTCTACCGATGGCACAACCTTCTCCCCGCTTGCAGTTACACCAATGAACTCGGGAACAGGTACCACCGGATGGCAATACCGCACATCCACAGGCAGCATCCCAAATACGGCCAACCTTACTATCCGTTGGAGAACAACCACTAGCGCTTTGCAAGTCCGTATCGATGATGTGAAACTGACAGGCAGCCAATCAGGCACCGCCACTATCACCGCTTCAGGTTCAACAACCTTCTGCCCAGGTGGATCGGTAACATTGACAAGCTCGGGCGCTTCTACTTATTTATGGAGTAGCGGCGAGACCACCCAGTCTATCTCCGTAACTCAATCCGGAACCTACTCCTGTGTAGCAACCGATGCCAACGGATGTACTTCCGCCTCGAACTCCATTTCGGTCAGCGCCGATGACTTCATCGCTCCTACCGTAATCTGTCAGAACATTACCGTTCCACTCGATATCAATGGAGAAGCGATCATCACTGCTGCACAAATTGACAATGGTTCATCCGACAATTGTGGCATCTCTTCCATCAGCATCTCCAACGACTTTTTCACAGCGGGCGAACTGGGTCCAAACAATGTGGATCTGTTCATTACAGATGTGAATGGCAACACCGCTTCGTGCACTGCCATCGTGACCATCATCGATGGATTCGGTCCGACCATGAATTGCAACAACCTGACCGTTTACTTAGATGCCAACGGAACAGCCACCATCACTCCTGCCCAAGTAGATAACGGTTCGTTTGATGGCGATGGTATTGATACCTTATATTTATCAAGGACTACCCTTAATTGTGGCGACATATCAGTTGTGGGTGCGGTTGCTCCTACGGATCTGATCATTTCGGAGTATGTAGAAGGAAGCATAAACAACAAGTGCATCGAGTTGTACAACGGCACCAACAACCCCATCGACTTGGCAGCCAACTCATATCAATTGAAATTTTTCTTCAATGGATCCAGTGGCGCCTCTACCACCATCAATCTTGCTGGTATCGTTGGACCAGGTCAAACCCATGTGGTTTGCGCCGCTAACTCCGATGCCGCAGTACTTGCACTAGCCAATCAAACAAGCCCTCTATTCTTTTTCAATGGTGATGATGCCATTCAACTCACCAAAGATTTCGGATTGACCATCGTAGATATCTTCGGTCGTGTGGGCGAAGATCCTGGAACAGCTTGGGGTGTTGCTCCACTTACCACCATTGACCAAACGCTGCGTCGTCGCTCTACAGCGACCCAGGGTGTGACCGTCAACCCGACCTCTGGCTTCCCAACACTTGCCACCGAGTGGAATGCTTTTCCAGTGGATAACTATTCAAACCTCGGAACCCATTTTGTGAATGGCACCTCCGGTGGCGCAACGGTTACATTGACCGGTGTTGACCCCAGTGGCAACTCCTCTTCTTGTATTTCAACAATCACAGTACTGGATAATATTTCACCAACCGTTTCCTGCAAGAACATCAATCTGTATTTAGATGGTAGTGGGAATGCCAACTTGGTTGCAGCTCAAATCGACAACGGTTCAGCCGACAATTGCGGCATCGCTTCGATGACGGTCAGCCAAACTGCTTTCACATGTGCCAACATCGGCGTCAATACCGTTACCCTCACTGTTGCTGATGTGTATGGCAATACTGCTTCTTGCAATGCAACAGTTACCGTACTCGATACCCTTTCTCCGGCGGCAGGTTTCCAAAATGTCACCGTTTACCTGGATGCAACCGGAAATGCAACATTGTCGGCGAGCCAAGTGAACACCAACACCAGCGATAATTGCGGAACACCTACCTTGTCTGTGTCCCCCACCAGTTATGATTGCGGCGACCTGGGTGCTGTGAATGCTCCAACCGACCTGCTGATCTCTGAATATGTAGAAGGCTCGGGCAACAACAAGTGCATCGAAATTTACAACGGAACCAATAACACCATCAACCTTGCAACAGGTGGATACCAATTGCGCGTATACTTCAATGGTGCAACCACATTCACCACGATCAACCTGACCGGAACCGTTGCTGCAGGTGGAACACACTTGATTTGCAATACCGCATCCACTGCTCCATTCCTGGCCCTTGCAAACCAAACAAGCGGCTCCATGACCTATAACGGCGACGATGCGATCGTACTTTTCAGAACATCCGGAAACCAAATCGTTGATATTTTTGGAAGAACCGGAGAAGACCCAGGAACATCATGGATTTCTGGAGCCTTGAATACCGCTGATCAAACTCTTCGTCGTAAATCGACTGTCACTGCGGGCGTAACTGCAAACCCTGCCTCCGGATTCCCAACTTTGGCAAACCAGTGGACCAATGCCGGCTTGGACAACACATCCAATCTCGGCAGTCACTTCATGGTAATTGGAAACAACACCGCACAATTCACCGTTACCGATGCGGGTGGAAACAGCTTGACCGTACCGGTGGGCGTTACCGTTAAAGACACCATCAAGCCGGTTGCTTCTTGTCAAAACATCAGCGTCAACTTGAACGCCTCTGGAGTAGCCACCATCACCGCCTCACAAATCAACAATGGCTCATCCGATAATTGTGGTATTGCTTCCTTGTCGGTTTCACAGTCGTCCTTCAATTGCTCGAACCTGGGTTCGAACACGGTAACCCTAACCGTAACTGATTTGGATGGTAACACAGCTACTTGCAACGCAACGGTCACCGTGAACGATGTCATCAATCCGACCATTACCGCTCCGTCGGCTGTTTCGGCAAACACCAACACCGGATGTACTGCGACTGGTGTTTCATTGGGAACTCCAACTACTAACGATAATTGTTCTGTGGCTTCAGTGACCAATAACGCTCCTGCGGCATTCCCATTGGGTAGCACTACC
>JBKCHO010000063.1:0-28247 GCA_046302815.1 Bacteroidota bacterium
CCAAATACGCCTTCCGTAATGACCAATATGGCTCCGCCTGTTTCGTTGGCGATTTTTGTAGCACGGGTGAGTTGCTTTTCTAAATTTTGGATGTCATTGTGTGGATAAACGAAACGCTTTCCCATGTGTAAGCGAACACCATCAATTATACAGGCATGGGATTCGGAATCGTAAAAGATTACATCATGTCGATCCACCAAGCAATCGATGGCGCTTACCATTCCTTGATATCCATAATTGAGTAGGATGGAAGCATCTTTTCCTTCAAATGCGGCCAAATCTCTTTCCAATTTCTCATGTTGGTCGCTATTGCCCGACATCATTCTTGCACCCATTGGAAGTGCGAAACCGAACTCTGCAGCGGCATCAGCATCAGTCTCTCTAACATCTGGGTGGTTTGCCAAACCGAGATAGTTGTTAAGACTCCAAACTAGACGCTCCTTACCACGGAAAATCATCCTATTTGAAATATCACCTTCGAGCTTTGGAAACATGAAGTAACCATAGGACTCTTTGGAGTGCATGCCCAGAGGACCGCGATTCTTCAGAAGCTTATCAAATAAATCTGTCATCAACAGACAAGTAGTGTTAGCGAATTTGAGGCGAAAGGTCGGCAGGATTTTCTTTTGTGAAACATGTCGACTCACAATGTTTTCAACAACCATTTGTTAATGACGCTTTTGCGCGAATGTTTCACATCGCAACATATCAGATGTGAAAAAAGCGGAAATCTGAATTATCCAATTGGTAACTTTGTAGGATGATGAAAAACTCCAGGGCACTGTTATTAATTCTCATGTTATCAGTCGTACTTGCTTCCTGCAGTAAGTTTTCCAGGATCAAGAAAAGTCAAGACATGGAGGCCAAATACAAAGCGGCCGTAGAATACTACGAAAAGAAAAACTACTACCAAGCATTAATACTATTCGAAGAGCTTGTAAGTGTTTTTCGCGGAACGATTAAAGCAGAAGATGCCTATTATTATTATAGTATGTGCTATTACTATACCGGTGAATATACCATGGCTGCATACCATTTTAATAATTTCAGCCAAACATTTCCTTCTTCTTTGAAATCAGAAGAGGCTGCTTTTTTAAATGCTTATTGTTATTATTTGGATTCACCAGTCTATTCATTGGATCAAAAAAGCACGCGTGATGCCATAAAACAATTCCAATTATTCATTAATCGATATCCGAAAAGCAGTAAGGTTGCTGAATCCAATAATTTGATTGATCAATTGCGCGCAAAGTTGGAGCTAAAGGATTTCAGTAACGCAAAACTTTATTTTAAAAGAGAGCAATACAAGTCTGCCATGATTGCATTTCAAAATGTGATTAAGGCTTTTCCAACAACTTCTTATAAAGAGGAATGTCTCTACTATATAGTGGTATCATCTTATGAATACGCAGGAAGAAGTATTTCATCTAGACAGGCGGAGCGTTATAAAATCACCATTGAAAACCATTTGAAGCTTGTCGATGCTTTCCCGAATGGACGGTTTTTGAAGGAGTCAGAAGAAATCTATCAAAACTGCCTTAAACAGCTTCAAAAATTGGGAGTATCCTAATATCGAATTTTTGATTATTTTTGCGCTATATCATAATAAGGTATATCATGTCCTACAAAAACGCAGCTACAACCACTGTAACCAGAGATCTGATTAAGTACGAAAAAGGTACTGGAAACATTTATGAATCTTTGGTGGTTATCAGCAAGAGAGCCAACCACATAGCTGCAGAAATGAAGGAAGAACTACAGGGTAAACTGGCTGAATTTTCTAGCAGTACAGACAATTTGGAGGAAGTTTTCGAAAATAGGGAACAGATCGAAATCTCCAAGTTCTATGAGAGATTGCCTAAGCCAACCCTTATCGCTTTACAGGAATACCTTGACGGTAAAATCTACCACCGTAATCCTGCTCGCGAACAATAATCCTGAATTGACATGCAGCTCGCCTGAAAGAAAATCCTATTGGGGGTGTCAGGTAGTATTTCAGACTACAAGGCTGCTGATCTCACTCGTCTTTTTGTAAAAGAAGGAGTTGATGTTCAGGTTGTTATGACACAGTCAGCAAAGGATTTTGTTACTCCGCTTACTTTATCTACTCTCTCCGGTAAACCGGTATTGTCTAATTTCAGTAACCCTGAATCAGGTCAATGGAATAATCATGTCGAATTGGGAGCCTGGTGTGATTTGATGCTAATAGCTCCTATGTCTGCTCATACAGGTGCCAAACTGGCAAATGGCTATTGTGAGGACCTCCTTTCTGCGATATATCTTTCTGCCAAATGTCCTGTTTTTCTCGCCCCAGCCATGGATCATGATATGTTTTTGCATCCTTCCACCCAGTCAAATATCGCCGCACTCGCAAGAAACGGAAATATCATCATAGGACCTGAACATGGGTTTTTAGCTAGTGGATTGACTGGCATTGGTAGGCTTACAGAACCTGTTGATATTTTAGGTTTTATAAGCAATTACTTAAGGTATCAAAACAGCTGTAAAGGACAAAAAGTATTGGTCAGTGCAGGTCCCACCAGGGAGGCTATTGACCCAGTCAGATATATCTCTAACCATTCATCAGGCAAAATGGGATTGGCAATAGCCAGAGCGTTTTTGAAAAGAGGAGCCGAAGTTGAATTGGTAGTTGGTCCAGGTGTGGAAATGGAAGAAAGACCCGGATTAAATGTGCACCGTGTGATCTCAGCAGATGACATGTATGATATATGTACTGCTGTATTTCATAAAGTTCAGATTGCCGTAATGGCTGCCGCCGTTTCTGATTTTAAACCAGCCAAAGCCCACATTTCAAAAATTAAAAAGTCAGGAAAAGATACCTCGATAGAGCCTTTGGAATTGGTTCAAAACAAGGATATTTTGGCTGAGTTGGGTAGGAAAAAGCAGCCAGGACAATTACTCGTTGGCTTTGCTTTGGAAACCGATAACGAATTGACCAATGCCATTACCAAGTTTGAATCCAAAAATCTTGACCTTATTGTGTTAAATTCGCTTCGCGACGATGGAGCGGGATTCGGCACGGATACCAACTTGGTAACTTTGTTGGATAAGTCAAAAATCCCAAACAAGTTGCCATTAAAGCCCAAAAGTGAAGTTGCTGACGACATTGTTAACTATATAACGGAAAATATTTTCTAATATGAGGTTTGTTGTTTTTTCCATTTTGTTCATTTTTTGTTTCCGATTAGTCGGTAAAGCACAGGAGCTGAATTGTAATGTCAGTGTCCTTTCTCCACAAATTCAAAGTACGGACAAGAAGGTTTTTACAACACTTCAAACATCCATATATGAATTCATGAACAACACCCGTTGGACCAACGACCAGTTTTCAAATCAGGAACGCATTGAGTGTAGTATGCAAATCAATATAACGGAACGAATTTCCAATGACGAGTTCAAGGCCACAATCCAAATTCAATCGCGCCGACCGGTTTATAAAACATCCTATTTTTCCCCAATACTATCCCTGAATGACGAGAATTTTCAGTTCCGATATATTGAGTTCCAAACTTTGGAATTCAATGAAAATTCTACCAATCCAAATTTGACCGCGGTACTTGCATATTACGCTTACATAATCATCGGTTTGGACTACGACTCATTTTCTCCATTGGGAGGAACTCCATATTTTCAGAAAGCACAAAGCATTGTATCCAATATGCAGAATAGTCCTGAAAAGGGTTGGAAAGCTTTTGAAGGCACTCGTAACAGATATTGGTTATCAGAGAATTTGAATAATCCTGTATTCAGACCTGTTCGAAACTTGATGTATAACTACCACAGGAAAGGAATGGATATCCTTTCGGATAAAAAAGATGATGCCATCAACATTATGGCTGAAGCCATCGAGGACCTACGGCCGGTTTTCAATGACAAACCAGGAAATTACCTGATGCAATCCATGTTTTTTGCCAAGTCTGATGAGTTTGTGAATGTATTCGGTAGCGGTTTTCCCGAAACGAAAACCCGTATGATCAATACGCTATCGGAGTTTGACCCCGCCAATGGGACCAAATACCAGGGCATTTTGAATAAAAAATGAACCATATAAATGAACCTGCTTTGTAATGATATCCAGGATTCATATATCGAATTACGCAATCATAGATGATTTGGTTCTGACACCTGAACCTGGAATGACCGTTATCACTGGTGAAACAGGGGCGGGCAAGTCCATTCTTTTGGGCGCATTAGCTATGATTCTTGGCTCTCGAGCCGATACGGGTGTATTATCCGATAAGTCCAGAAAGTGCATAATAGAAGCGGAATTTGATATATCTGAATTGGGATTGAATTGGTTTTTTGATGAGCATGATTTGGATTATGCTCCAAGTACCTTAATCCGTAGGGAGGTTTCCGCAGAAGGAAAATCAAGGGCTTTTATAAATGACACCCCAGTTAATTTAGCAGTTTTGAAGGAGCTTGGTTCTAGATTGATTGATATACATTCCCAGCATGAAACGCTTACCATTAACGAATCCGAATTCCAAATGTATGTGGTGGATTCCTTATCAGGTAATCTTAAGTCTATAAATACTTTTTCCATAGCCTATCGGGATTTCAGAAAAACGCAGGAGGAGTTGAGACTGCTTATGGAGCAGAAATCAAAACTAGAATCCGAATATGAGTTCAATCGTTTCCAATTTGATGAGCTAGATTCGGCAAACCTAATGGAGGGCGAGTTGCAGAACTTGGAAGCTGAGCAGAAAATGCTTGATGGCGCAAGTGACTTAAGAGACGCTATCTCCAAGTCGACTGCTATTTTGAATTCCGAACCATTGGACGCGATAGCTGCAATCAATTCCATTATACAAATGTTGGTGCCTCTGGAACAAGTTTATCCATTCGTTTCCGAATGGGTCTCCAGGCTTAGGTCCGTTGTAATCGAATTGAAGGATATTGTATCGGATATGGAAGGAGGAGGGGATAAAGTGAATTTTGACCCCCAAAGAGCCTCCTATGTAAATGATAGAACCGACCTGCTTAACCGTTTACTTCGTAAGCACAGGGTAGATTCCATAGATAAATTGATATCTCTCCGAAATCAGTTGTCATCCTCAGTTTACAGCAAGGATGAGCTTGAACTTAAAATTTCAGCCACTCGGAAAACCATTGGTAAGATGGAATCTGATCTTCAAAAAAGTGCGCTTGAAATCAGAGAGGCAAGATCCAAAGCAATTCCAACTATTCAGAAGAAAGTCGTTAGTCTTCTCAAGGAGGTCGGTATGAAAAACGCCGATTTTGAAATAAGATTGACGGCCTTGGACAATTTTGGGTTTCGAAATAATGGTAGCGATTCAGTGGAGTTTGTATTCAGTGCCAACAAGGGTTCTGATCTAAAACCATTGCAAAAAGTAGCTTCTGGAGGTGAGTTATCAAGACTGATGTTGTGCATCAAATCGCTGCTGGCTGAAAAATCCGGTTTACCAACGCTGATTTTTGATGAGATCGATACAGGAGTCTCAGGAGAAATTGCATTCAGAATAGGATCGCTAATTCGTGAAATGTCGAAAGGCAGACAGATCTTGGTAATCACCCATCTACCACAGATGGCTGCTCATGGAACCGACCATTTTAGGGTATCAAAATCGACACTGGGACAAAAAACCCAAACTCAAATTACCCGACTTTCCAAGGATGAAAGGGTAGATGAGCTTGCCCGGATGCTGAGCGGTGAATTACTTACAGAGGCCGCTAAGGCGAATGCGCGTGAGTTGTTGTCTGTAAACGATTGATAACCAAAATGTGATGGTCAATTTATTCTTTATATTTTTGACCTCTAAATAACCTGAACACTATGGCTAATGGATTATTAAAAGGTAAAAAAGGAATCATTTTCGGAGCATTGGATCCAAACTCCATAGCCTGGAAGGTAGCTCAAAGAGCGCATGAGGAAGGCGCTGTTTTCACCCTTACGAACGCCCCCGTTGCCATGCGCTTAGGCGCCATCAATGAATTGGCAAAGGCAACAGGATCGCAAGTCATTCCTGCGGACGCAACAGTCAATGAAGATTTGCAAAAGCTCTTTGAATCGTCAATGGATATTCTGGGTGGCAAATTGGACTTCGTTCTGCACTCTATTGGTATGTCTCCGAATGTTCGCAAGAGTATTCCATATACCGAAACCAATTACGATTTCTACCATAAGACCCTTGATATTTCTGCTATGTCTTTACATAGGGTTCTTCATACTGCTATGAAGATGGATGCCATGAATGATTGGGGAAGCGTGGTCGCGCTTACATATATAGCTGCACAACGCGTATTCCCTGACTATAACGACATGGCAGATGCCAAGGCATTGCTTGAGTCAATAACAAGATCATTTGGTTATCATTATGGCAAAGCCAAAAAGGTTAGAGTGAATACGATTTCACAATCACCTACAAGAACAACTGCCGGAAGCGGTGTTAAGGGCTTTGATGGCTTTTTCACATTTGCAGATAGGATGTCTCCACTTGGTAATGCCTCAGCCGAAAGCTGTGCCGACTATTGTATTGCCATGTTTTCTGACCTGACCAGAATGGTTACCATGCAAAATTTGTTTCATGATGGGGGATACTCATACACAGGAGTGAGTCAAGACATCATGGATGGCATATCAGAATGATATTTTTAGTCATATGAATAAAAAAAGGATCGACTGAACATCGATCCTTTTTTGTTTGAGGTATTTGAAGGCTAATTTTCCTCTTTCTTCTTTTTAGATTTAGGGGGAGGAGGGGATGAAGCTTTGGTGACATGGGGTTTCAATGAATTGGCCTCGCTATCGAATTCCAAGCGTATTTGATCGCCCACCTGCAACTCGCCTTTGATGATTTCTTCAGCAAGCACATCTTCAACATATTTTTGGATGGCTCTCTTCAATGGTCGGGCTCCGAAATTTGCATCAAATCCTTTGTCGGAGATGAAATCCTTGGCTTCTGTACTCAGCTCCAATTTGTATCCCATGTCGGTAACACGCTTGTACAAATGCTCCAGCTCGATGTCAATAATGCGGTGAATATCATCTTTACCTAGGGAGTTGAAAATAATCACATCATCTATTCGGTTTAGGAACTCAGGGGCAAAAGCCTTTTTGAGTGAATTTTCAATAACAGACCGAGCATTTTCTTCGGATGCATTCACCCTAGCAGTGGAGTTGAAACCAACTCCTGTACCGAACTCCTTCAACTGGCGCGAACCTATGTTGGAAGTCATTATAATGATCGTGTTTTTGAAATCTACCTTACGACCCAGACTGTCGGTGAGCTGACCATCATCCAACACCTGAAGCATGAGGTTGAAAACATCAGGATGTGCTTTTTCAATTTCATCCAACAAAACGATGGAGTAGGGCTTGCGGCGAACCTTCTCGGTAAGTTGACCACCTTCTTCATAACCTACATATCCGGGAGGCGCTCCGATGAGTCGGGAAACTGCAAATTTTTCCATGTATTCGCTCATATCAATACGGATAAGTGCGTCTTCCGAGTCGAATAAGTATCTGGCAAGCTCTTTTGCAAGTTCGGTTTTACCAACCCCGGTAGGTCCAAGGAATATGAAAGTGCCGATGGGCTTACTAGGATCTTTGAGTCCGGCTCTATTGCGCTGAATGGCTTTGACAACTTTGCGTATGGCGTCATCCTGTCCAATCACCTTGCCTTGAAGCTCCTGAGGCATCTTGATTAAACGGGTGGTTTCAGCCTGGGCAATCCTGTGAACAGGAACTCCCGACATCATGGCTACCACTGCTGCCACATCTTCAGCGGTTACAGTGTATCGCTGGTTCTTGGTTTCTTCTTCCCAGTCGCGCTTGGCGGTCTCTAGTTCATCAAGAAGTTGTTTTTCGGTATCGCGTAATCGGGCAGCTTCTTCGTATTTCTGACTACGGACAACTTTGTTCTTTTCAGATTTGATATCAGTTATCTTATTCTCCAAATCAATTATGTTGGCAGGCACATGAATATTGGAGATGTGAACACGGCTTCCTGCTTCATCCAAAGCATCAATCGCCTTGTCTGGTAGGAACCTGTCGGTGATATAGCGCGAGGTAAGTGCAACGCACGATTTAACGGCATCATCCGTATAATTGACATGGTGATGGTCCTCATATTTTTCCTTGATATTGTGAAGGATCTCGATGGTCTCTTCCACGGAAGTGGGATCTACAATTACTTTTTGGAAACGGCGATCCAATGCACCATCCTTTTCGATGTACTGACGGTATTCATCCAAGGTAGTGGCGCCAATGCATTGAATTTCACCACGGGCCAAGGCGGGCTTGAACATGTTGCTGGCGTCAAGAGATCCACTGGCTCCACCAGCACCTATTATGGTGTGGATTTCATCAATGAACAATATTACATCAGGGGACTTTTCAAGCTCGTTCATGACTGCTTTCATTCGTTCCTCAAACTGTCCTCTGTATTTTGTGCCTGCAACCAGTGAGGCAAGGTCTAAAGTGACGATTCGCTTGTTGAATAGGATTCTGGAAACTTTTCGCTGAACAATTCTCAAAGCCAAACCTTCGGCAATAGCGGATTTACCCACACCAGGTTCTCCAATAAGAATGGGGTTGTTTTTCTTTCTCCTAGAAAGAATTTGAGAAACACGCTCGATTTCCTTTTCGCGCCCTACGATAGGGTCTAGCTTTCCCTCTTCAGCAGCTTTGGTTAAATCTCTACCGAAATTGTCCAGAACAGGGGTCTTAGACTTGGAGTCTCCAGGTTTCTTGGTTGGATTCATACCTGGAGCATCATCATCCTTGGCATATGGATCATCATCCGATGGGTTCTGAGGGGACTCCGAACGAATGTTAGATCGGAACATGTCCAATTCTTCGCGAAGGATATCGTAAGTAACGCCGTATTGGTTCAAAATCTGTGTGGCGATGTTGTCTTCATCTTTTAATATGGCCAACATGAGGTGTTCGGTACCGATAATGTCAGATTTATAAATCTTGGCCTCCAGGTAGGTGATCTTAAGAGCTTTTTCAGCTTGTTTGGTGAGTGGAAGATTAACAGTCCTTGAACCGGCACCGGAACTACCCCTTACGGCATTCTCAACGGACTTACGGAGCTCGCCCAGATTGATGTTGAGGGATCTCAGGATTTTGATGGCCATGCCCTCACCCTCACGGATGAGCCCAAGGAGCAAATGTTCGGTTCCTATATACTCGTGGCCCAATCGAACAGCCTCTTCCTTGCTGTATTGGATTACATCTTTAACGCGGGGAGAAAACTTAGCTTCCATATTTTTAGGTTTTTCAGGTTTTAACGGAGGTATTGGGAAAATGTTCTGATCGTAGCGGTAATTGTTTTGAACACGATTGCAATCATCACAAACATACTCTGAATCAATCCCCAATGCCTACTTTGATTGTTGATATTATTACGGATTTTTCAACACAAAACATGCCACATTTTGAGTACATTCGAAAGTGATTATCAAATGGAAGAAAATACCTCTTTGCACATCGTTTAAATTGTTGATTCATAGCGATTTTTTCCTTGATGTGACAAGATTCCAAGTGGGCATGACAGTAAGTCATTTCCGAGTTCCAGCCTGATACACGAAACCCATTGTCAAACATATTAACACTATAAGATGTCAGCAGGAGAAAAAATCGTTAAAATCAATATTGAGGAAGAAATGAAAACAGCCTACATCGATTATTCGATGTCGGTAATTGTTTCCAGGGCACTGCCCGATGTTAGAGACGGAATGAAGCCTGTTCACCGACGCGTACTTTACGGCATGCTTGATTTGGGCGTTTTATCCAACAGGGCATATAAAAAGTCGGCCAGAATAGTAGGGGAAGTATTGGGTAAATACCACCCTCATGGCGACTCCTCCGTATATGACGCCATGGTGCGTATGGCTCAGGAATGGTCCCTCAGGTATCCATTGGTTGATGGTCAAGGAAACTTCGGTTCAATTGATGGAGATAGTCCTGCTGCCATGCGTTACACCGAAGCTAGGCTCAAGAAGATCGCTGAGGAAATGCTCGCTGACATCGAAAAAGAAACGGTTGATTTCAAATTCAATTTTGATGACACCTTACAAGAGCCAACGGTGCTGCCCTCTAAAATTCCAAATTTATTGGTCAATGGTGCCTCCGGTATTGCTGTGGGAATGGCCACAAATATGGCCCCTCATAACTTAACTGAGGTTTTGAATGCCACAATGGCATACATCGACAACAAGGATATGACCGTGGAGGACATGCTTCAATTTGTCAAGGCCCCAGATTTCCCAACCGGTGGAATCATTTATGGATACAACGGGGTGCGAGAAGCACTATTAACTGGCCGAGGAAGAGTTGTAATGAGGGCCAAAACCAACATTGAAACTTTGGATAATGGTAAAGAGAGAATCATCGTTACGGAGATTCCTTTCATGACCAACAAAGCTGAAATGATTCGTAACACGGCCGATCTGGTGAATGAGAAGAAGTTGGAGGGAATCACCGATATCCGCGATGAGTCGGATAGGGATGGTATGCGAATCGTATATGACATCCACAGGGATTCACAGGCCGCCATTGTATTAAATAATTTATTTAAATATACTGGCTTACAAAGCTCTTTTTCAGTCAATAATATTGCCTTGTCTCATGGTCGACCTGTGATGTTAAATCTGAAGGATTTGATTTCACAGTTCGTTGATCATCGACATGAGGTATTGATTCGCAAAACTCGATACGAGCTCAATGAAGCTGAAAAAAGGGCTCACATACTGGAGGGGCTTCTCATCGCATTGGATCATTTGGATGAGGTCATAGCGCTGATCAGGAAGTCTGAAACTCCGGACATCGCCCGGACAGGACTTATGGAGTCTTTTGGATTATCGGAGATACAAGCCAAGGCTATCTTGGATATGCGTCTTCAAAGGTTAACTGGCTTGGAGCGCGATAAGATTCGTGATGAGTATAATGAGCTTATGAAATTGATTGCTCATCTTAAGGATGTGCTTGACAATGAGCCGTTGAGGATGAAGATTTTGAAGGATGAGATGGCCGAAATGCGTGACAAATACGGAGATGATAGGAGAACGGAAATCGTATATGCTGCGGATGAAATTTCAATGGAAGACATCATCGCAGATGAAGCTGTTGTGATTACCATCTCTCACATGGGTTATATCAAAAGAACTCCACTAAACGAATACCGTACCCAAGCTAAGGGTGGGAAAGGTTTAAAAGGAGCCTCCACCCGTGATGAAGACTTCGTTGAGTACCTTTTTGCCGCCACCAATCACAATTACATTCTACTATTCACAGAGAAGGGTAGGTGTTATTGGTTGCGAGCCTATGAGATCCCAGAAGGCGACCGTACCGGCAAGGGTAGGGCTATACAAAACATCATCAGTATGCCCTCGGATGACAAGGTTAAAGCATTCATCAATGTAAAGAATCTTACTGATGAAGAGTACCTTAACAACAATTATATCATCCTTTGCACCAAGGACGGAACTATAAAGAAAACATCTTTAGAGGCTTATTCAAGGGTTCGTCAAAGTGGAATCATTGCCATAAACATACGGGAAGAAGATCAGCTATTGGAGGCTCGTTTAACGAATGGCAGATCGGAAATTCTAATGGCCTTGAAATCGGGTAGGGCTATTCGTTTCAATGAATCTACTGTTCGTCCGATGGGGCGCAACGCCACCGGAGTCAGAGGGGTAACCTTGGCAGATGAAAAGGACGAGGTTGTTGGAATGGTATGTGTAAATGATAGCAAAGCAGAAACCATACTGGTGGTCTCAGAGAATGGGTATGGAAAGCGAAGCGATTTGGATGATTACCGTGTTACAAATCGTGGAGGCAAGGGCGTTAAAACACTGAATATCACTGAAAAGACAGGAAATCTAGTGGCCTTAAAGTCGGTCTTAGAAACGGATGATTTGATGATAATTAACAAATCGGGTATTTGCATTCGTATGCCGATGGATGATATCAGAGTTATGGGAAGAGCAACCCAGGGTGTGCGGGTCATTAAGTTGAATGAAGGCGACCAAATAGCATCTGTAGCCAGGATTGATCAGCAGCTTTCTGTTGATGTGCCTGATTCGAATGTGGAAATTGATAGCAACTTGACCGAACCCAATTCCTCACAAATCAATTCTAATGAAATCGGTACGGATTTTGATCCGGGATTAGAAAGGGATTCCGAAGAGGGTTTGAATAGTCCAGATAACGAATAAATATATTAATATAAAACTTACTAAATATGAAACGATTATTAAGTTTACTTATAGTATTAATTTCGGTGGTTTCATTGTCTAGTGCTCAAAAAGCCAAGGTTCAAACAGCATGGAATTACCTCAAGTATGATGAATTAGATAAGGCTCGAGTCGTAATTGATGAAGCATCTGAAAATGAATCAACTCAAGGAATGGCCAAAACATGGTATTACAGAGGATTGATTTACAATAGAATGTTCAAGCACGAGAAATTCGGCCAGTTGGAGCCCAAAGCATTAGAAAAGGCGATGGAGTCATTTGAAAAATGCTTGAAAATAGAGCCTAATTACGAGAATAAAGAGGAAGTGCTATTGGAGATGAGGAAAATAAGTCAATCGTTCCAAATCCGTGGTATTGATCAGTTTACGGCAAAAGACTATACCAATGCATTGTCATCATTTGAAATGGCTTCAACTTTGAGCCCAGCCGACACCAATGTGATATTCAATTGTGCCTTATCTGCGGAAAAGTCAGGGAATAAGGAAAAAGCTTTATCTTATTGCGACAGACTGATTTCCATGTCGCCACAAAACACTTGGCCATACAACACCAAATCAAAGATTCAACTCGCGAATGGTGATACCATAGGATCATTGGAAACCGTTCGAACAGCTAGGCGCTTCTTTCCTAACGATCAAGAACTTATCATATCTGAATTAAATATTTACTTGATGACATCAAGGCAGAAGGAAGCCAATGATATTATCAATATAGCTATCGATAAGAGCCCAACAAACTACCAGCTTTATCAGGTCAAGGCCGACATTTTATCCAAATCAGGAGACCGGGCTGGGGCTATTTCCATGTATAACAAGGTAATAGAGTTAAAGCCAGATTATGCAGATGCATACTACAATTTGGGTGCAGTTTATTTGACCATGGGTAATGAATTCATTACAAAGGCTAATGATTTACCGCCCAGTAAGATCAAGGATTATGATGCTTTAAAAAAACAAGCGGATACCAAGTTTTCAGAAGCGCTACCTTTTTTAGAAAAGGCACATCAATTGGAACCCCAAAACACCGGAACCATGCAGACCCTGAGTCAGGTTTATGCTAGACTAAATATGTTGGATAAAGCCGGTGAGATGAGAAAGAAGATGGGAGGAAACTGATTGTTGTTTAATCATTGGTATGGGGCCTAGATGCCCCATATTCAATAAATTATGTATTTAACATAATATTAATTATAAGACAAATAATTGAATAAAAATGATGAACTGGAGAAGGAATTAGATGAAAAATATCAATGTAATGAACTAAGGGATTTACCAAACTTTTCGCTTTTCCTGGCCTCCTTCTCTAGTGGCATCTGCCGGTAGCCATACCTCATAAATTGGGAAATATATTCTTTCAAGAAAAGTTTTGTACCATGGAGCGCTTCGAACTGTTTTGTGTGTGTTAGTTCGTGTGCCAATATACTCCTATCGTTTTTAGCTGATTTTAATATATATATCCCATGACCTAGACAAAGTCCTGTGGCATCGCCTAGTTCAAAGTGATGGTTCTTTAAATAGCCCAACAAAGTTGGATTTTTAATTCTTGGCATTTCCTCTGTAAAGCAGATACGGATTTTATCAATGGCCAAACAACCAATATGTTGAGCTAATAACACTTCACTTGGAGATAATTTCCTACCAAGTTTTAGAGCTTTTGCTTTCTCATAAGAAAACCATCCTATCAAGGAGTTCAAGAGTGCTTTATCTGATGATTCAACATTCATTTATTTAACATATTAAATTGCAAAAAGGACAATTCAATGATTTTTACCTTATTCTATCAGCGGCTCTTACCATTATTTCATCCTTTCTAATGAACTTTCTGGCCATAAAAAATAAAACTAATTGTAATACAAGAATATAGGTTCCTAATTGATAGTGAACCAAGCCACTCCCTGGCATTGAATCAGCTATGTAAAAGACTAGAACTAACATGATTAGTGTTAATAATGAACCAATCATGCAAAGCCTCATTTGTAAGATTCTGTTTTTAAATAAAAGGATGGTTGAAAATGATAACATCAATAAAGCTGAATTCAAGAATGTTAATTCAATTGACTGAAAATGAATAATTTCGGCTGGTGAACCCCCGTTAGCAAGTAATACCAATTGGTTCATTCCTTCATTGCTTAACTTCTCTCCAAAAGACACAAAAAAGGCCACAATGGAGAGAGTTATTATCAGAAATAAGAAGATGGATTGTATTCGCTGGATCATGTGTGTTTGGTTTATCATTCAAAATTAAGCTTCATGCTGATGCTATGGGAGCCAAAGAATTCTTCTTTTTCATTTTTTTTTAATTGAATTTGGAATTTGATTCGATTGGAATTAATATTGCAGTGTAGTTGATCGTCCATCAACACCGTACATCAAATCATCCGCCATCTTTTCCTTGGTGGAAATCCCAGAAAAACCTACTTCAATAATTATCGAAAGATAATACCGCTTATTGGCTTTACTTGTCCTTGTTCAAACAAGGCTCCCTAGTAGCATCACATCCTACCTTATGTATACCATAGACTCTCTCAACGAAAAACTGCTTCCCGAACTGAAGGAACTTGCCAAAAAACTAAAAATCCAAGGTCTTGAAGGATTAAAAAAGCAAGATATCATCTACCGAATTATAGACCATCAAGCATCCAATCCAGATTCAGTCAAGGAACTCTCAGAAACCGTAGAGAAACCCAAGGTTGAAAAACAATTGGAGATCGAACCAAAATCGATTCAACCATCCAACACTTCTGATGACGAAGGTGCTCGATTGAAACGACGGAGAATTGCTCCTCCCCGATCGGAAGACTCTCCTGCTCCTATTCAATCCCAACTTCCATTGGATGCTGAAGTGGAAAGGCCTGTAGTAATCAATAAGCCTGAACCATCAATATCCAAACCTGCACCGATTCATTCCAACGAGAGAGTTTCTTCGGAAAACCCTGCCAGGGATTTTCAGCACCAAAGCCGCGATTCTTTCCAATCTAGAGAAAGGAGACCCATGGAACCACTTCTCTCCGATTTCGAAAATGTGATTCAATGTGAGGGTGTTCTTGAAATGATGCCAGAAGGATTTGGTTTCCTTCGCTCTTCAGACTACAATTATCTAGCCTCCCCCGATGATGTATTCGTATCTCAGTCACAGGTTAAGCAATTTGGTTTGAAAACCGGCGATACCGTTCAAGGTGGGGTAAGACCTCCAAGGGAAGGTGAAAAGTATTATCCGTTGGTTCGTGTGGAGCTTATAAATGGACAAGATCCTGCAATAGTGAGGGATAGGGTTCCCTTTGATCATTTGACTCCATTGTTTCCATATGAGAAATTGAAATTAGCTCCCGATGGCGCCAACTACAGCACACGGGTAATGGACATGTTTACTCCCATTGGAAAAGGTCAGCGGGCATTGATTGTAGCACAGCCCAAAACCGGTAAGACAGTGCTCCTGAAGGAAGTTGCCAATGCCATTGCCGAAAGCCATCCTGAAGTTTATCTCATCATTCTATTGATTGATGAAAGACCTGAAGAGGTTACCGATATGGCTCGAAGCGTTCGTGCAGAGGTGGTTGCATCCACTTTTGATGAACCGGCTGAGAGGCATGTTAAAATCGCAAATATTGTAATGGAGAAGGCGAAAAGAATGGTGGAGTGTGGACATGATGTAGTGATTTTGCTAGATTCCATAACTCGATTGGCCAGAGCGTACAACACCGTTGCACCTGCATCTGGTAAAATTCTTTCAGGAGGTGTTGATGCCAATGCCCTTCATAAACCGAAAAGATTCTTTGGTGCTGCCAGAAAAATTGAAAATGGTGGTTCATTGACAATCATTGCAACAGCCTTGATAGATACGGGTTCGAAAATGGATGAGGTAATTTTCGAAGAGTTCAAAGGTACGGGTAACATGGAGTTACAATTGGATCGCAAACTCTCTAACAAGCGCGTATACCCGGCTATTGATCTTATTGCATCATCTACTCGTCGCGAAGATCTTTTGTTGGATAAGGAAATGTTGCAGAAGATGTGGATATTGCGTAACCACCTTGCCGATATGAATCCAATGGAAGCCATGGAATTCCTTTTGGATCGTATGCGTGGGACAAAATCCAATGAGGAATTTGTTGTTTCCATGAACTCATAAAACGCATTGTGCCTGATGAAAATGGAAGCTCCATCACCATTCAAAGCAGGAATTAACTGTAAAACGGTAGATAGTATCTCTACATCAGAAATCACTTCTGTTTATAAAGAATTTTTCCAAACCGATGTTAGCCGTTTTTTTAGTGGAATTGATCGAATAACAATTCAGGAGTGCCCCGTTACAGGACTTGAGTTTTTTTACCCAACTGGACTCGATGGGGACTCTAAATTCTACGAGGACCTTTCAAAGGGCGAATGGTATTACCAAACGGAGCGTTGGGAGAACAGGCAGTCCCTTCATTTTATTAAAGAAGGCGACCGTGTATTGGAAATTGGCGCTGGTTCAGGACATTTCGGTTTGTTTTTGAAAAATGAAATTTCAGACATTAATTACTGTGGTTTGGAGTTAAACCAACAAGCTGTTCAAAGGGCGATGGAACAAGGCTTGGATATGCGCCTCGAAAGCTCCTATGAGCATTTTCAGTCAAATGCGTTAAAATATGATGTCGTATGCTCCTTTCAGGTTTTCGAACATGTATCCAATATTGCACAGCTTTACCAAGATGCAATTGGATTATTGAAACCTGGAGGCTTGCTTTTGGTGGCGGTTCCCAACAATGAGGCTCGTTTTCTTCGAAGGAATTCAATGTACAGTAAGGTACTTAACATGCCTCCACACCATGTGAACTTGTTTACTCCGCAGTCACTTGAAAAATCCGGAACATTTTTTGGTTTGAAAACTTTAGCGATATCAAAGGAGCCATTGATGCCATTGAATAGGGATACTTATTTATATAATTTGGTTAATAGATTGTTTATGGGCTTTTCCATAATGACTCGAGCTTTTTGGAGATTGAAACTTCATTACTTACTCCGACCGATTGCTCATTTTTTTCGTAATTCAATCACAGGGCATACGGTTTTTATCGCTTACCGCAAACCCTGAATGATTGGTTCTATAATCAATATTGTAAAATCGAGGAAAACTTGAAAGGATAAAATAGTGTAAAAAGTCCATTATGGAATCACTTACTTATTCATTTCATCTGAATGAATTGATCCATCTTTAATCCATCAAAACTGCCCGAACTCATTAGCAACAAAACGGATTTGCCTTGGAAATGCATACTAATCCGGCTTGACAATTCTTTAGGGTCTGTCAAAACATCAAGATTCGACATGCCAAAGGAATCTTGCACCCTTTCAGCTGAAATGGGCTTTATTTTTTTATGAGCGATTACATCGGGGTTGAAATATACCAGCGCAACATCAGCAGCTTCCATTGTATTTGAATATTGTTCTAAAAAGGAATCACTTAGGCTACTGAAAGTATGTAATTCGAAACAAGCTATTATTTTTCTATTTGGAAATTGCTCCTTAACTGCCCCTACCGTTGCTTTTAGCTTGGATGGTGAGTGGGCGAAGTCTCTGAAAACTATTTGTTCCTTTGTTTCAGCTACTTTTTCAAGTCTTCTGCCAGCACCTTTGAAGAAGGTCATGGCCTTGTAAAATGCATCCCCACCGATTCCCAACTTTAGACAGATTTGCCTTGCGCCTTCCAAATTGGCAAGGTTATGCCTTCCAAAAACCTCCAATTGGTAATTGCTGCCATTAAATTCCACAATAGTGCTTCCATCCACAATTTCATGTTGAGGAACATCATATTTGATAAGTTCGATTTTGTCTGCTACGGACTCCGTGATAGAGGCTAATTCCTGGTCTCCACCAAACCATACTAAAGTCCCTGTCTCTGGAATATTATTAATAAAGATCCTGAATTGATCAACATAATTTTCGAAAGTCGGAAATACATTGATGTGGTCCCATGCTATACCGGAAACCAAGGCGATATCTGCGCAATACAAATGGAATTTAGGCCTTCTATCAACAGGTGATGACAAGTATTCGTCCCCCTCTAAAATGATGTATGGAGCCTCATCGGTCAGTCGCACCATGGTATCGAACCCAGCTACCGTAGAGCCTACCATATAATCGAAATCAATCCCACATTCCCTTAATGCATGCATGACCATCGATGTAATGGAAGTTTTACCATGCGAACCTCCTATGACAACTCTAGTTTTGTTTTTTGAATGTTCGTAGAGGTATTCTGGGAACGACATAACAGGCAAACCCAATTCCTGCGCCTTTATCAATTCTGGATTATCGGCTCTGGCATGCATTCCAAGAATAATCAGATCAGGACGAGCCTCTATTTTTTCAGGAAACCAACCTATTGATTCCGGCAATAATCCTGCTATTTTCAACCGAGTCAATGAAGGTTCTTTGATTTCATCGTCGGATCCGGTAATCCTGAAGCCATTTTTATGCAAGGCCAATGCCATGTTGTGCATGGCAGCTCCTCCAATGGCTATGAAATGGATGTGTTTCAATTTTTTCACCTTATGAGGTAAAAGTACAACATTCAAAAAAACTGTTCTGCTTTTTATAGTTCATTAATCAACATGTATTGGTTAATATTGTGTAACATTAAAAAAAGAAACCATGAAGTTACATTCTATCAATGCAGGTTATTTCAAATTGGATGGTGGAGCCATGTTCGGTGTAGTACCAAAGTCCATTTGGAATAAAACTAACCCTGCCGATGAAAATAATATGATCAACATGGCTATGCGTTGCTTATTGGTTGAATATGGTGACCGGCTGGTACTAATTGATAACGGGATTGGTGATAAACAAGATGCAAAGTTTTTTGGATATTATTTTCTTCATGGTGATGATTCATTGGAAAAATCACTTTCAAAGGCTGGTTTTGGGATAGACCAAATAACCGATGTGTTTCTCTCCCATTTGCATTTTGATCATTGTGGTGGAAGTATAAAGAGGAAAAAGGATGGTAATGGCTATGAGCCAACATTTCCAAATGCTGTATATTGGAGTAACGAGGACCATTGGAAATGGGCTACCCAGCCCAATGCCAGGGAAAAAGCATCGTTTTTGAAGGAAAACATCCTTCCTATTCAGGAAAGCGGACAGCTAAAGTTTACAAATGATGGCACAGAGCTTTTTCCAGGATTCAAAGTCAGGTATTTTAACGGACATACGGATGCCATGATGATACCTCATATCGATTATAAGGGCAAGACCGTTGTTTATATGGCCGATTTATTACCAACTACTGGGCATATTCCTGTTCCCTATGTAATGGCTTATGATACTCGCCCCCTATTGACCCTTGATGAAAAGGCCAATTTTATGGAGGTGGCATCCAACAATAATTATGTCCTTTTTTTAGAGCACGATCCTATTAATGAATGTTGCAGTGTTATGAAAACTGAAAAAGGTTTCAAATTGGATCAATCATTCAGTTTGGATAGCATCTGATTTCATCCATAAAAAGCCTTCTTTAGTTAATATTTTTAAATGATATTGCTTAGAACCTTTTAGTCTTGATTCCAAGGTTGGCAATTGAATATATTCATTTTTATATACAATTGTTTTGAGTGATGGAAAAGTGGTTACTACAAACTCTGGATTGAATTCTGATTTATTGAATATCGAGAGGGTTTCAACTCGGGATATATCTGGTGTGATTTCAGCTATCTTTTCATTGATTCCATCCAATTTGTTCACTACAGCAAGTTTGTAAGTAGGAAATAGTATCAAACCGAATTTTTCTATATAATAGATGTTTTCGACTTTGACACCTTGTCTGATTTCTATTTCGTTTTTGACTTTTTGCAACCCTGTTGAATCTTTCCCCATAAAAATGATATCTGACGACTCTTCGTTTATGGAAGTTAGTATGAGGCTTTTTTTAAAAACCGATAGGTAAGTCATTTTCTTGGCTTTATTGATCACTTCTACAAATACAAACGAACCCAAATACATTGTTGCACAAATCAGCATAATCATAAGGTTCGCATATGATTTTTTATTTGTAAAAATCAACAGGGATAGAATTAAGATATAGCAGCTTATCATCGAAATTTCTGAAAAATGGATGTTATTCGTTACTGCATAAGGTATTTCAGAAAAAAACCTCACACAACTTAATAAGATATCAAGAGAAATTGAAAAAAGTTCTCTGACCATACTATCCAATTTTGGAATATCACTTACTACAATCAAGCCAATGCCCAGATACATGCAAATTGTTGACATGGGTACTATGATCATATTTGCAGGCAAAAAGAAATTTGGGAACTGACCGAACAAATTTGTGGACAATGGAAATGTAGCTATTTGAGCGCCGATGGTTACGGTTATTAACTCCCAGGTCATTTTTAAAATTTTATTCCTAGGTTGAATCAATTTATTTACCAAGGGACTGATAAAAAATATGCCTAACACTGCCAAAAAGGACAGCTGAAATCCAATTTGAAGAAAGATTCTAGGATCTAATATGGCTAATAGTATCAGAGATGCACAAATAAGATTGATTTTATGGGTCCTTTTTTCAAGCCACATACCTAAAATTGATAAAGTTGCCATTGAGGCCGCTCGAACAACTGAGGGACCCAAGCCGGTAACATAGGCATAGAACCAAACCGTAAAAACAAGAAGTATGAAAAGAAAACTCCTGATGCTATTATTCCAATACATTATGGGTTTCATTAGTACCAATAACAATGAATAAAATAACACCACATGCATTCCAGATACGCAAAGCACATGCAGGACTCCAGCATTCGAAAACGAACTTTCGATATCGTATGTAAGCCAATCCTCATTGCCGAGCAACAGCGCTGCTGCTATGCCTAGTTGGTTTGGATTATTGATTTTCTGTAAAAGTGTTTCAGAGATTCGACTCCTTACCGTGAATGCATTTTTTGAAAACCAATTGGAATCCTCGATGATCTTTATTTTCGAAGCATCTGTTTTTCCTTCTATTCGAATCCCTTGTTTTAACAAATATCTTGACCAACTGAATCCATCTGGCATATTGGGACCAGATGGTAATTGTAAAAAAGCTTCTATCCTATACCTTACTCCAGGTTTCATTTCCAAAGATTGAGAAGCATCTTTGATAGCCAAGGAGATACGATCTGAAATTGGAAAGATGCTATCAAGCAAAATCACATGATCCAAATCAACTATGATCCGTTGTCCAAACGAAGTTCTAGTGGCGTATCCAACCTGCCTACCAAATACTGTTACCTCAATTTTCTGATTATACGACTGAATTGGACCAGCAAGGGATTTTACAGGTATATGAAAAGTATTGATCAAAAGTCCAGATAAAAAAAACAGTAATTGGATACCCACATCCAAGCGAATGAATGCAGTCACTAATACCAATCCTATAGCTGTCAATAGAATTATTTGACTTTTATAGTCGTCCAGTTGAATTGGATCAAATGCCGTACTGATATGCGCCACGAAGCACCCCAACAACAAGGGTATTATCACTCTGATCAATGGGAATCTGCTGAAAAGCCTCACGGGAAGGAAAAGAGGAATTTAGGTCCACCAGCGAATTTAGTTCGGTGAACATTAAAATGACCTTTAATGAAGATGTTAATCGTTTAATTGACGGGGTAATTAATATTATGAATTCAATTCAATAAATTGATATACAATTATATAGGAATTGATTTCATGTTGATTAAATGCTATTATTGTCCTATTTTTGAAATTCATAAGCAAACACCTTAAACCAAAATCTTTACATGAAAAAATTACTACTCAGTTCAATCTTTTCCGTACTTGGCTTAGCTTCAGCACTAGCTCAAGGTGGAACTTGGATTTCCCAAGCAACGGGATTTCCCAATACCTCTACAGGGGTATTCAATGTAAGTGTTGTTGACAACAATACTGTTTGGATTTCTTCTTATGATGGTGCCGGAACGAATCAGAATTACCGAGATTTTTCCACCACCATCGACGGTGGATCAACTTGGATTCCTGGAGTTGTTTCAGCTCCAGCGGGACACGCATGGTCTCAGATTTTTGGATTGAATGATCAGGTTGCTTGGGCTGTATTCTATAATGCAACTGCCGGATCAGGTGGAGGAATTTGGAAAACCACAGACGGAGGTATCACCTGGAACCAACAAGGTGCTGGTCAGATTTACAGCACAGCTGGTGTATCATTTCCCAATGTAGTGCATTTTTGGGATGCCAATGTGGGCTTTGCTATGGGCGACCCTGTAGCTGGTGAGTATGAAATTTACACCACCAACGATGGAGGTAATACATGGACTCCTGTACCAGGAGCGAATATCCCTGCCCCAACTTCCGGTGAATACGGAATAGTAGACCACTACGAGGTTGTTGGTGATACTGTATGGTTTGATACCAACAAAGGTCGTGTTTTCCGTTCCATAGATCGTGGATTGACTTGGACAGTTGCCCCCACTGGAATCACCGTTCCCGCTAATAATGCTATCGATATCGTTTTCTGGAACAACAATGAGGGTTTGGCTCGATTATTCAATGGTTCTACCGGCGCCCAAACTGTTCGCAAGACAGTTGATGGTGGTTCAACATGGACTGCCTTTACCCCGGTAGGAAACATGCTTGGTGGCGATATAAAATATGTTCCCGGTACAGCCTCCCGCCTGGTTTCCACTGGAGCTAATACCACTTATACCACTGGATCATCTTACTCTGATAATGGTGGACAGAATTGGACTGACATTGAGATTGGAACCCAGCGTACTGCTTTGGGTGTTCATGACATCAACACTATGTGGGCTGGTGGATTCACCACTTCCCCAAGCACAGATGGTATTTACAAGTATCAGCAACTGGCTCAAATCAACTGTGGTGATGCTGCAATCCAATCTGGTGTTGGAGGGGCTCCAGACTTGACCATTTGCTTCGGTGATACTCTTTTCTTCTCTACCAGTGGCGCAGTTCCCCCTAATCAAGGAACAACCTATGGTTTCAGTATACTCGTATCCACAGTTGATATCTCCGGTAATCCAAACCCACTTGGATCCCCAGGTATTGTAGGTGGATCTGGTGTAAACTATCCTGCTCCCGCTACTATCAACACTACTTTGATTAACGACGGTGCCATATTCCAACCAGGTGTATATTATTTTACTCCTATTGTTTATGGTAATGCTACTGGAACTGGTAATGTAACTGCCCTTACTCTGGATCCTGGATGTACTTATACCGGAACTTCTGTTATGGTAACTCTTTACGCAGCTGGTGATCCTAACTGTTCAGGTACCGGAATCGACGAACAAACATCTGTAGCAACCATGAACGCATATGTTAATTCAGGACTGCTTCAATTGAGTTTGACATCCACCGTATCCGAAAAAACACAAGTTGAACTGGTTGACCTTGCTGGTAAAATCGTATACAGTGGAAGTTTGGATGTTACTGTAGGTCAAAATTTCAAATCCATTGACCTGAACTCACTGTCCACCGGAACATACATTGTCCGTATCTCAGGAAACCAAATCAATGCTAATGAGCGAATCGCCAAGTTTTGATTTAAACTAGAATCTACTGAAAAAGGCCGTTGGTAAATCATCCCGCGGCCTTTTTGCATTTCATGAAGCCATCATTATCTTTGGAGTGACATGACCACTTATATCCTCGTTTTAACTGTAATCTTATCTATCGCTTCCTTTTATAACAGGGATTTGATGGCCAGGTTGATTTTTAACCCTTACATGATTCAGGTTAGAAGGCAATGGTGGCGATTCTTCACTTGCGGTTTTATCCATGCTGATTGGCTTCATTTGGGTATAAACATGCTGGTGTTTTGGAGCTTTGGTCAAGCGGTCGAAACCTATTACGGTTATGTCTTTGAAGACAAATCTGTTTTCTATTTCATCCTATTGTATCTCGGTGGAATTGTCATTTCCATAACCCCATCATACAAAAAGCACTTGCATAACCCAGGGTACAATGCGTTAGGTGCCTCTGGAGCTGTTGCGGCCATTCTTTTTACGGCCATATTGTTTGACCCCTTGAAACCCATATACCTTTATGGTATCATCAGCATTCCCGGCATTATATTGGGTATAGCCTATCTGGCCTACAGTTATTATATGGACAAAAAGGGTAACGACCATATTAATCATGATGCTCATTTTTGGGGTGCAGTTTTTGGAGTGGTTTTTACATTGGCGTTGAAGCCAACACTATTTTTGCATTTCATTGACAAGCTTACCCAATTTTGAGATGATCAAAGCCATATTCCTCGACCGGGATGGTGTCATTAATAAAGATCGTTCAGAATATACCTGGAGGATTGAAGACTTTGAATTTCTTCCGGGAGTTTTCGAAGGTTTGAAAGCACTGACTCAAAAAGGCTACAAGTTGATTGTCATCACCAACCAAGGTGGTGTAGCCAAAGGGAAATATGGTCATACGGAGGTGCAGAAGTTACATGAATATATGATCTCCACCCTTAATCAAAATGGAGTTGAAATATTAGAAATTTACTATTGTCCACATCACCCCGATCACAGCATTTGCTTATGTAGAAAGCCAGGTTCGTTGTTGATAGAAAAATCAGTGGCTAGGTTCAATGTCGATGTTACGGCATCATTCATGATTGGAGATATGGAAAGGGATATTTTGGCTGCGCAGTCGATTGATATTACTGGTATCAAAGTTGATTCCAATTCGAATTTTCTAGAATCTATTAAAGCGATTCCATGAGCAGAATCATAGAGTTTTTCAATGGTAATCGAATACATCCGGGTTCCAGTTTTTTGAATGGTTCGAATCGGTCGTTCCTATTTGGTGATGGCGTGTTTGAAACCATTCGGGTGCTAAATGGTAAGGCACTTTTTTTATCCGATCATTTAGAGAGACTTGTTTTCGGTATGGATAGATTGATGATGGAGCCACCGATGGAACAATTTGAGGAGTTTATAAGGAAATCCATTCCCTCTGTTTTGGAGAAGGAAAAAGTGACGAATGGAAGGATAAGGGTTTCTGTTTACCGTGAAGCATCTGGATTTTACACACCAGAAGATTTGAATACATCATGGCACTTGATGATTCGTGAAGCGGATTCAAATGAAACTGTATTGGAATGCAGCGCCACGATCTTTTCAAACATTCACAAATCGAATTCTATGATTTCCCGTGTAAAAACGACCAGTAGTTTGATTTATGTAATGGCCGGCATACACGCAGCAACAACAGGCTTCGATGAATCTATCATTTTGAATCCGGACGGAAGAATTGTTGAGTCACATACATCCAACATCTTCATCCGCAAGGGAAAAAACTATCACACCCCTCCCCTTTCTGAGGGTTGTATAGATGGCGTTATGCGACGACAGATTATTGGTGTGATGAATAGAAGCGGATTCGATTTACAGGAATTGCCATTAACAAAAGCAGACTTAATGGGTGCTGATGAGATACTACTTACCAATGTAATGCAATGGGTTCGAAATGTGACTAGTTTTAGTAACAAGTCCTACGAATCGAACTCTGGACCTGTATTAAATCGTATGATCCTTGAATCGATTTCACAAATTCCTTAATTGGCTTTTTCAGCCAATTCCAGCCACCTCATTGTCTTTTCATCTATTTTTTGACCCAATGAACCGTAGAGGGATGATGCATAACTTATTTGTTCAGAACTGGACTCGGGGTTAGACAAAAGTGTTTCCAGTCGAATCTTCTCCTTCTCCAGCTCAACTATTTCCTTTTCTAGTTTTTCAAATTCGATTTGTTCCTTGTAAGATAATTTTTCTTTCCTGTTTTTAGTCCTTGAATCCTGTTGGGTTTCTACTGAATCAGCTTTTACCATTGGCTTTTCAATAGAGCTAGCGGCATTTCTATAAGTTGAGTAATTTCCGTGTATATCCAATACATTCCCACCTTCAGTCAATACAAAAACATGATCCACAAGTTTGTCCATGAAATACCTGTCATGAGTCACTAAGAGAAGGCATCCTTCGTAGCCTATGAGGAACTCTTCCAATAAGTTGAGCGTAACAATGTCAAGGTCGTTTGTAGGCTCATCTAATATCAGGAAATTAGGACCTTGTAGTAGTACGGTCAATAATTGTAGCCGGCGCTTTTCGCCTCCGCTCAATTTAGAGACATAATTATATTGTGTTGAGGGATGAAATCGGAAGTGTTCCAGAAACTTTGTTACATTCATGTAATTGCCGTTTCCTGTTTCAACATATTCGGCTATGTCTCGGGCAACTTCAATAACTCGTTTGTCAGCTGGCAATTCCAAGCCATCTTGAGAAAAGTATCCGAATTTAATGGTTTCACCGGAACGAATCCGACCTTCATCAGGTTTGATCAATCCCATAATCATGTTCAGTAAGGTGGACTTTCCAGACCCGTTTTTTCCAACGACACCTATTTTCTCACCCCTTTTGAAGGTATGACTTAAGTCTTTGATCAAGACCTTCCCTCTCATCGATTTGCAAATATTTTCCAGTTCAAGGATTTTACTTCCCATTCTGGACATTTGCATGGTGATTTGCATCTTATCCTCCACATTACCGGAGTTGGCTTTTTTCTCCAATTCATAAAAGCTATCGATTCGAGCTTTCTGTTTGGTACTTCTTGCCTTAGGCTGCCTTCGCATCCAATCCAATTCGGTTCTTAAAAGGTTATTCGCTTTGTCAATCTCCCTACCTTCCCTGAATTCACGCTCCTCCTTTTTCTCTAAGTAATATGCATAATTACCACTGTAGGAATAAAGTTTGTTTTGGGTTAGTTCCAAAATAGTATCACAAACACCTTCAATAAAGTACCTGTCATGCGAAATGAGCAATAAGGTTTTATTTAATTTGCTCAAATATCCCTCCAGCCATTCGATCATATCCAAGTCCAGATGATTCGTAGGCTCGTCCAACAGGAGCAAATCGGGTTCTTCAACAAGCAATCTAGCCAAAGCCACTCTTTTTTTCTGCCCGCCCGACAATGTATTAATGGTTCTTTCCAGGTCATGAATTCCCAGTTTTGAAAGGATTTCCCTAGCTTTAGATTCATGATCCCAAGCGCCCAGCGATTCAATCAGGTCAATGGTGTTTTGAAGTTCGTTTTGATCTGCCAGGTCGCCTAAATCGACTAGCTTTTCATACCTGCCTAGTGCATTTAGGACAAGAGAAGTGGAATCAAAAATCACATCAATTATTCTGGCATTAGGGTTTAGTGGCGGCTCTTGTTCTAGATATCCCAGCGTAACCGAATTACGAATGCTCACCTTTCCTTGATCGGCGGTTTCTCGACCTGCAATAATCTTTAATAGCGTAGATTTTCCAAAGCCGTTGGCTGCAATCAATGCTGATTTCTGATTTTTTTGGAGAGAAATACTGATACCCTAAAAAAGTATCTTTTCGGAAAACGACTTGGATAAACCTTCTGCTGTTAAGATGTTCATCCCGTAAAGTTAACACTATAATGGGTCATTTCATTTTTTTGGCCTTTTGTTGGATTTGACCATATTTTGCTACCATAGGCTCGTTTGATATGGAAACAGATAGACATTTTCTGTTTGCATTGTGGTATTTGTTTTTGCAATTCGTGTTGCAAAACTTCTTGTCGGTCCGGCCTTTTACCGTCCTTCCGCATTTGTTACATGTTAGTTTCATGAAAAGTGTGTTTTGAAAATAAGCGTTTAAGATCTTGTCTTGATTTGTCCAAACGAAAAGGGTTTGGTTTTTTTGCGATGTCAGAAAAGCGCTTTTAACAACTGGCAAAGCACCATTAATTTTTCAAATTAAATTCAAAAATTTCAAATCAAAAAAAACAAACGATGAATGCATTAAAAAACAAGGTTACGCTTATAGGTAACCTGGGAAACGATCCCGAAATGAAAGAGACCGATGGCGGATACAAATTAGCCAAAGTCTCGCTCGCAACCAACGAATCCTATAAAAATGGTAAAGGGGAAAAGGTTACCGAAACCATTTGGCATAATTTGGTGGCATGGGGCAAGACGGCCGAGTTCATGAC
>JBKCHO010000064.1:0-14057 GCA_046302815.1 Bacteroidota bacterium
GCAGGAAATTGGAAGGGAAGGTTTAATCACCGCCGAAGAGGAGGTCAAATTGGCCAGGAGAATTAAACAAGGCGATCAATGGGCTTTGGAGAAATTAACAAGAGCGAACCTGAGGTTCGTGGTATCTGTTGCCAAGCAGTACCAAAATCAAGGTTTAAGCCTACCCGATTTGATAAACGAGGGAAACTTGGGCTTGATAAAAGCAGCTAAGAGGTTTGACGAAACCAGAGGTTTTAAGTTTATCTCTTATGCGGTTTGGTGGATTCGCCAATCAATCATGCAAGCACTTGCCGAGCAATCAAGGATTGTTCGGCTTCCTATCAATCAATTGGGCTCTGTCAATAAGATTAAAAAGGCTTTCTCCGTGCTAGAACAAAAGTTCGAACGCGAGCCCAGCAACAGTGAGTTATCAGAGGCCTTGGAACTACCTGAGGAAAGTGTGGCCAATACGATGAAAATTTCAGGTAAGCATGTGAGTATGGATGCCCCATTCGTTGCGGGAGAGGAGCACAGCTTGTTGGATGTTTTGGAAAATCCTGATGCCCCATTGGCTGACGGCACTTTGATGAACGAATCGTTGAATCAGGAGATAAACAGATCTTTATCTACACTTACGCAAAGAGAAAGCGATGTGATCAAGCTTTTTTATGGAATTGGTTGTAACCATAGCTTCACTTTGGAGGAGATTGCAGACAAATTCGATTTGACAAAGGAAAGAGTCCGTCAAATCAAGGAAAAGGCAATCCGAAGGTTGCGGCACAACTCAAGAAGTCGATTGCTTAAGACCTACTTGGGTTAATTTTTACAATTCTTGCTTATAGTAGTAACGAGCTCCTCAAAGCTGAATGGTTTTGCCAATATATCGTTTATTCCAGCTTCTTTCATTGCTGTTTTTTCATCATCACCTACATATCCTGTCATCGCTATGATTGGTGTGTTCTCAATGCCTAACTCTCTAATCTTTCGGGCAAGTTCTAATCCATTCATTTGTGGCATCTGGATGTCAGTGAAAACACAATCGAACCGCTGCTCTCTAAGTATAGACAATGCCTCTTCACCGGAATAGGCTATAGCCGTAGTACATCCTGTTTTTTCAACCAGCTTGCGGGTTAGCATCATATTGATTTTGTTATCCTCCACTAAGAGTATATTCAAGTCGCTAAGGTCCATCATTATTCCTTTGAGTTTATTTGGTCAGAAGTAATGATTTTCACACCTATTAGTTCTATCAATCGCTCTTTGGCAGCTCTAGGACTGAAAACGGAATTCTTTAAATCTTCTCGGTTGTCGCTGATTTCATTTGTGGCAAAAGACTCTCCTGCCGGTACCTCAACCAACTTTATTCTTCCACTTTCAATGTATGCTTTAAGTTTTCCGTTGTTGTACAATTTCATATAATTGAGCAGACTTGATATTCTTCGGCTTGAAAGCTTCAGATTGTAGTCCGTTTCTGCCAATGGACTAGCTCGACCCCGGATTTCAAACTCTAAAAAAACACCTTCTACGATCATGGCTTTTTCAATTTTGGCACAAAAGGAATTGAGACCATTCCATGATTTGGTTACCGTGTTCACAAAGAAAGTGTCTATTTCAGAATCATTACTTTTTCTATCCTTAGATCCAGCTCCGTATTTCTCTTTATACTCAGGTATTCTGGAAAGATAATCGTAGTATAGCTTATCGTAGCTTTTTTTGGTGTTCGTAGCCACGGTTCTTTTGTCCGGTTCGTCGTTATCAAAGTAAAGTCTCAATGGAAGAAAGTCCTCGTAAAAGGCGTTGTTGGCAGGGTCTATTTTTGCTAGTGAGTCAAGGATGCTGCTGCTGTCTTTAGCCTCAACAACCGGAATTACTTCCATCAGTTCATGGAAATAAATGTCATAACAACATGTTTTGCTTGAAATGAATTGTGATCCGGTTCTGTTGGATGTTAATACTCCTTTTTTTAAACCATCCGTCATATTGAAAAAGACATCATTTTGGCTGCTGTTGTATCCTTTGCCGAGGTTAACAGGTTTGGAAAATGAATCACCAATCTTGGTGGATTTGAAAATATCTTGCCCACCCATACCGATATGACCATAGCTGCTGAAATAAAGGACATTGTTTTTAGTGTCAAAGAAAGGTGTTAGTTCATCGTCGAAAGTGTTAATTGTAGGACCTAAGTTTACGGGTGTATTGAAGTTATATTGGGCATCTATTTCAGATTTCCACAAATCCATTTTTCCTATTCCTCCTGGTCTGTCTGAAACAAAGTAAAGTGTATATCCAAAAGCTCCTCTGGCTTCAATAGTTGGCTGGGTATTGGTGTAGCCATTAATTGTATTTATCGATTTGATAGGTTCGGGCTTGGCCCACTTTCCGTTTACTATTTTGCTTAGAAACAGGTCGCATACTAACTGGTTGGTCTCCTTTGATTGTTCGCATCTTGAAAATACTACAAACCTATAATCAGGGCTGAATCCTGCATTGGTGTTATGCAGTGATGGCTCATTTATAAAAGCACTTAACGGTTCCGGATTCCACTTTTGTTTTCTGCCCATATCCCATCTCAATAGTCTAGCTACGAAATATGGTTTAGATTTTTTTGTTTTAGGTTCGTAGAGAAATCGTAGCGATGAATAATAAAGTGCAGAATCTCCAATTAGGCTTCCGGCAAAGTCGGAGAATTTCGAATTAATTCCAGGACCTGCGTTGGTCACATTGGCCTGGGTCGATGCATTATAAAGCAAAGATACCTCTTCGCATCCTGCACTCTCTGTTTTTGCTTTTATTAAGAAATAGGATGAGTCATTAGAATACTTTTGGGCAAACTCACCAAAAAGTCTACATGCCATCTCGTATTTGCCATTATATTTATTCATCTCCGCCAAGTAAAAAAGTGATAGGGGGTATGTCTGGTACTTATCTTTACCATTTACTTTGGCATACCATACCTCAGCCCTTTCATAATCCTTATACAGTCTATAAGCTTCAGCAAGCCTTTGGTCTAAGGCAATGTCCTCCGTGTCGAATTCAAGTGCTTTCTTATAATATTCGATAGCTTCGGAATAGTTTGCGGATTTAGCAGATTCATCACCAGCTTTTAGCCATGCATTGAATGTTTGACCAAAAGCTTCTCCTATTAGGATTGTTGTAAACACCCCAATATAGATTGTCCAGCGAGGGACCCTTATATTTAATATAGTGGACAAGGTGGCTTTATTCCAGAGGATTTTACTTTCTTGATTATGTACGAGAATGAAAGCTCATAGCCTCCTCGTCCATTGCTTGCTCGTTCTAAACTGCTATTATTAACATCGTACGAAATTCCAAGCCGAGCCATATTGTATTGAATACCTATAAACGGTATTAATGCATCTCCCGCTCTATACCACAGCCCGGTACTTAATGAATAACTCCTTCCTGGTAATTCGCTCAAAGTGTATTGAACAGAAGAACCTGCGATGAATTCAGAATTACCTCCTTGTTTGGAAATTGAAATGGAGGGTAATCCCTTGAGTTTAGTTGCAATGGGTATCTCCATCAATAAGCTATGCTGCAATCTTGGAAAAATTTTAACTTGTTCATTGAAAAAACCATCATCTGGTTTATTCACATGGCTTATTCCTGAACCTATGCTCATTTTGAACCCTTGATTAGAACGAAAGATGTATTGAAGTCCTAGACCTAAATCAAAATAAGAATGGCTGTTGTTTGTAAAATCCTCTGTATTTCCAATATTCGGATTGAACACATCACCATCGTATTGTTCATCGAAAGTTAAAGACTCGTATCTAATGCTTCTGTAGGTGATTCCCGTATTGATTCCACAACTAATATAATGTGCAGAGTCCTTGCTAATGGGTTTTAGTAATGAAAAACTAGCGGCAACTGCATTCATACCCATTTTTGAGTCGCCAGCTCTGTCGTTATTGAAAATTAATCCTGCTGATACCCTCGTTTTGGCCATTGAGGGTATGGGCACTGATGCATCAAATGAGCCAGAGAAGTTAACATATGGAGTGGTAACGGATTTCCACTGTTTCCGGTGGTTCCCAATGAACCGGTAGTCTCCATCGAAATTGCCAGTCATGGCTGGGTTTAGGTTTAACGGGCTTGCGGCGAACTGAGAAAAATGCACATCCTGACAATATGCGCCCTTATTTATAAAAACAATAATGCCCATCAAAATTGTAACCGTATTTATTGCAAGTCGGCATCTGTAGGCTTTATTTAAGATGGTATTTGTCATCGTATCAGACTGATGTTACCTTTTTTGAAAAATCTCTGATTATCGAAACAAATAGCCTCTACATAATATACATATACAGCAGGTGTGGCCAGCTTTCCATTGTATTTCCCATCCCAACCATTTGAAGGGTCGTTGGATTCAAACACCAACTCGCCCCATCTATTGTAGATCCTGAACAGCAGATTCCTTATTGTATTTCCCCGGACAAAAACCCAGTCGTTGTTGTTGTCTTCATTGGGAGTAAAAGCAGAAGGAATAAAAATCTCCGGTTCCTCGCAAACGACTTCCTTGACAACTACGGTCACTGAATCCAGATTACTGCAGCCATTTGAGTCTGTCATGGTGACTATATAGGTTATAGTCTCGGTAGGTGTAGCGGTGGGATTTGATATGTTTGGGTTGCTCAAACCTGTTGTGGGTACCCAAGAGTAACTTACTGTACCAAAAGCGTTGGTGGTTGCACCCAATAAAACGGATTGTCCTAGGTATATAGTGTCATCAGAAATGGTGGCAAGAACCTCAGGAATGAATGTACTTAATTGGACTTCGATACTGTCGCTTTCGATACTGCAACCATTGACATCTGTTATTAATGCCGAATAGTATCCCTGACATAGGTTAGTAGCAGTTATAGATGATTGATTGTTTGGATCATTCCAGGAAATAGTATACGGTGCAACTCCTCCGGAAATATTTATTGAGGTGGATCCGATGCAAAGTCCATTACAGTAGTCATTTGTGGATGATCCAGAAACATTCAAAAGATCAGGTGTACCCACAGTTACATTTTGGGTGGTGGTACATCCAAGTGCATCTGTAACTTGTACCTGGTAGTTGCCTGAACATAGACCGGTAGCGGTGGGTGTAACCTGGTTATTAGGGTCATTCCAAACAAATGTATAGGGTGGGGTGCCATTATTCGCTATGGCAAGTGCAATACCATCACAATCGCCATTGCAGTTAACTGATTGTGAACTGGTGGTCACACTAACTTGTGCAGGGAGTGTAATGGTCTTGCTCAAGGTTTCCCGGCAACCTAGAGACGAGGTTGCCGTTAATGTGACATTGTAAGTGCCCGGACCAGGGAACACATGTGATGGGTCGGGGTTATTGCTTGGTGGACTACCATCACCAAAATTCCAAAGCCATTGCGTGGTGCTGCCGCTCGAGGTGTTGGATGTGTCATTAAATAAAACCGAATAGCTGCAAAAGTTGGTTAAGTAATTGAAATCAACAATGTAATCTGGAAGTAGGGTCACCGAACCGGTAGTAGTATCTGCGCATCCAGGATTGAATGCAGAATAAGCGATTAAAGTGACATTATAAGTTCCGGTATCAGGATAGGTGTAGGAAGGATTGATTGCATTCGAAATATCTAATGTCGTTGTAGGATCTCCAAAGTCCCACAGGTAAGTAGATGCTCCGAAACTGTTATTTGTAAATTGTACGGTATTGCTCCCGCATGTAAGCAATGGTGTTTGAACGGCAGCAACAACCAAAGATGGACAAGCAACCACATTTAATTGGTAATCTCTTCTACTTCGACTTAACAAAACGCCATTTCGGTATTCATTTACACATATTCCAATTACGAATTGACCGATCGTGTTTGGTGTAGCCGTTAGTTGGCCAGTTTGTGCATCAATAGACAGTGGTGTACCACCAAGCAGATTTCCTAAATTGAAGGGAGATTGGTAAAAAACCTGATTGTAGGGAGGAGGAAATGCTTGAGGTAATGGCTGTGGATTTTGCTGAGAGGCGCCATCAAACGGAGTGCAGATTTCATATACCAGCGAATCTCCATCTGCATCTGTGGCTGAGTGATCAAAATCAAAAGCTAAACCTGAGCAAATGAAGGGTGGGGGTAGTGAGTTAAAAACCGGATTACTGTTTTGAATTGGAGTCCCTGGTATAGTGGCATATAAAGTAGCACCTGTACTGAGGGGGCTGACAATGTTCAAGATGGTTTGGTTTCTACAGCACCTTTGGTATGTCAACTGGTAACCTCCGGCAATCGGAGGAAGATTAACGGTTGTTCTATAATTTGCAACCCTGTAACAAACATTTGTTGGTGGAATGAAGCAGGGAGAATTGATAATGGGCGGTACGGTCGATGAGTCGCCGTTGGTATAAAGGTAAAGCGTGTTTACCAAGTTGTTGTTGGCATCCCAAACTCCAACATAGGCTGGTTCATCAAATGGAGGTACTCCGTAAAAGCAATCCCTGTAAACCGTCAATCGTATTTCGTAATTATTGTTGCCCAAGTAAGTATAGTATAACTCTCCACCTACTATATGGGTGGCTTCGCTTACAATAGGCGTAAGTAAGGCAAAAGAAACAAGGATTGTTCGGATAATTCTCTTGAACATTTTAGCCAAATTAAGCAATTCAAATAACCCAGCTACCTGACCTTTAAATCGATTAGTTTTTTGTCGCCAATAAACCCTTCTAATGTATCTCCCTTTTTTACGGCTGCTACCCCTTTGGGAGTTCCTGTGAATATCAGGTCTCCTTTCTTTAGGGTGATAAATCTTGAAACAAATGAAATAATGAAATCTATACTGAATAGCATGTCGGTTGTGTTTCCAGATTGCACTGTTTCACCATTCTTCTTTAGGCTGAATGAAATAGCTCCGTTTTGAAAGGCCTCTGACTTACCTATGAAGCTACCGAAGGGTGCTGAGCCATCAAATGATTTAGCCAGTTCCCACGGAAGACCTTTGGATTTGAGTTCGGTTTGTAGGTCTCTGGCTGTAAAATCTATTCCTACCGTAACATCATCGTAATATCTATTTGCAAATCGCTCCTCGATGTTTTTTCCGGTTTTGTTGATGCGAATAACTATTTCAACCTCGTGGTGAATTTCATTGGAGAAATCAGGGATGAAAAAGGGTAGTTTTCCAGTAATAACAGCTGTCTCGGGTTTTAGGAAAATAACAGGATTTTCGTTCGAACTGTTGTTTAACTCTTTAATGTGCTCTGAGTAATTACGACCGACACAAATTATTTTCATTGCTTAGAGGGGTTGAATTTCAAATCTGAAAATTTTGACTTACCTAGGATGTAGTGTTGTACAACAATGCTTTTTGGAAAAATTGTTGCATGGGGCTTGGCAGAATTTTTACCTCTTTTTAGCTTAAATGAAAGAAGCTTGTAATAGAATGCAAAATGTGCCTTTAAAACCGCTATACAGTCATTTAGATTACCTTCAAAAGCGAATTTTATTCCAGCTATACCATCCAATATTAAACGCAAAAATATTATTGGAATGAGTTGTGGACCCCGCAGATTTTTCCAAAGCATGGAAAGGTTGTTTCGGAAATTCAAAAATGTTTTTCTCGAATTGTTTTTAGGCAGAGTAGCTCCACCCACATGAAAAACCACTGAAGCAGGGATGCATTGTATGTCATATCCATGGTTTCTAATCCTCCAGCAAAGGTCAATTTCCTCCATATGAGCGAAAAATTGACCATCGAAGCCACCCACCTCCTCGAAGACCGATTTCCTGATGGCCATACAGGCTCCGGAAGCCCAAAAAACACTGATTGGGGTATCATATTGCCCATTATCTTTTTCCAAATGTCCGAAAATCCTTCCCCTGCAAAAAGGGTATCCCAAAAAGTCTATGTAACCTCCAGCGGCTCCGCTGTATTCAAAGGTGTCTCTTTGCTTTTCCCATAATAACTTAGGTTGACAAGCTCCAACCCTATTGTCATTTTCCATGGCCTGAATCAAAGGTGGAAGCCAGTCCTTGGTAACTTCAACATCGGAATTAAGTAGGATAAACAATTCCGCATCTACTTTTGCCAAACAGTTGTTGTAACCAGCGGCAAATCCGAGATTGGAACCGTTCTGGATGAAGTTGAGCTCCGGATGGTATTCCTTGATCCACGATTCAGTACCATCGGTAGATGCATTGTCTGCAACAACGAGTTCAACTTCAGGCCCAGTATTGGATTTCAAAACAGGCAAATAGCGCTCCAAAAGGCTTTTGCCGTTCCAATTGAGTATGACAACCGCGGTTTTAATGGCCCTATGGTTTGTAGATATCGGATTTACTTGGGGTCGATGAAGATTTCCTTGGCTTTGTTGCCATAGAAGTCACCCTTGTATTCGGTGTCATAATCCCTTGATTGAGTATTCCTTTTTTGCAGTAACATCTCCCACTGGTTGTTGAATGGCTCGCCCAAAGCATCTGAATGCAAAAGTGTGAAATCATTTGTTACTAAGTCGGGGTTGTAAAAGACGAACTTTCTATTGGTTTGACTGCCTGTTTTGTAATAATGCCATATTTCATAGGGATAGGCACTAGGCTCAGTGTAGTTCCTGCTGATGGTGTTTGGAGCCCCATATTGCAAGTAGACTCGTCCACGCTCGCTTGCGTAACCCTTGATGATTCGGGTCCCGAATTCAGAGTTCACCTTTCTCACTTCGTTGTTGTAGGAAATCCAAGCAGCCTCTGGACTTACAGGGTTTCTCCTAAGCCAAAAATCATAAAGAAATTGCTGCATTAATTTCACATCCGAAAGATTGATTTGGTTATCGATGAAAATCTTTTCAAGGTTAGTGGATATGGGAACCACGGAAAGTATCAGGTCTGACAAAACATCTTTGTCAGTGAATTGCGATACAAAGGTATTATTGACCTCTATTTTTGAAAAATCACCACCATCAGGCAATGCTAATTTGTTGCTTCTTTGAAAAAACACTCTTTTCGAACTTAGTAATTCATTTGAGCTGTTTTTCACATCCACTACCAGATTGTAATTTCCTGATGGCAAATCCTTGATCGATATTTCTCGCATGATCACATTAACAGGCTGAGCTTGTTGGCGGATAAAGCCAGTCAGATTTTCGAGTTTTCTTTTCGATTCATGTGACTCGATGTGAAATGAAACTAAATATCCGGAGCTTCCTAATACCTTGTCGGTGTTGTAGATCTCCGTATAAAAACTGATTTTGTCTAAGCCAACAGGATAGAAAAAATCAACATAAGGAACCACATCATAACCGCTTTTAGTAATGTATGTGGTCTCGTTGCTTGGAGTAAAGCTTTCTACAAGTTGGATATCGGAGATTGAAATGATATTATCATAATATTCAACATTGACTGCGTTGTTAATTTTGTTGGATCCATTTGTGTTGTTTTTATCTGCTATGGTCAACTCCAAAATGTATTTTCCATTTTTAAGTGAAACTCGCTGAAGATCGAGAAAATGAAAATTTTTGTCCTGGCTTTTGAGACCTAGAGTTGAATCAATAACTTCTGGACTCAATAAGTTATATTTATCCTGATAAACTACCGCTCCCTGATCATTGGTGAATTTCATTCCAACCTCGATGGATGCTTGTGATTTACCTGATATAGTGGGGGTGTAGGTTACACTTTTACCGTCAACCGATAAGTAGGTTTCCACATATGGACCCGATTCGGGGGCATAGAATGTTCGGTAAGTGAAAATGGCTTTCAATTTTTGGCCATGTATGTCGTTTACTAATAAAACGCACAAAAAATTGATAGTCAAATATATAATCGTTTTTTTCATTTGCAAATGATCCTTTTGTAAAGATAATCAGAATTGGACTAACTATAAGCCATGTAACTGTCACAAAAAAAGCGGTTTGACTGAGGTCAAACCGCTTCCTAAAACAATTAATCTTTTAATAATTCGTGATTGCGAAATTTACTGCTGCTTGAGCATTCAAGTTTCCATATCCCTTGCTAGAGGTTCTGGTGGGATAGAACTGGGAGGTTGAAGTCAAACAATTTAACACTTGGGCTCTGCTCATTCTTGGTTTGGCACTCCACACCAAAGCTGCAATGCCAGCTGCGGTAGCAGTGGCTGATGAGCTTCCGCCGATATAATTTGGAGAGGTTCCTGATGGTGGGAGAGCCAGCGAGTTGCGATTGCTGTTAACGGCTCGTTCCATCACAACGGTGTACATAACCTGGCTTCCATCATGGCATGATGCACAAGTGGCGCCGTTGTCTTTTACTCCAGTTACGGCAACACATGAACTGTAAGCAGCAGGGTAGATGACACCATACCAGGTAGTCCAATCCAAAGATGTGCCCGCAGCGGCCAGAATCAATTTACCCTTCCCGTATGCATAATCAACGCCATCCTTAAGAACACTGCTTGAGAATGGAGTCCCAATGCTCATGGAAATGATTTTCACATTGCGGTTATTTCCTAGCCGTACACAAGCGTTTTTGACTCCGGTTCTTTCGGATGACAAATCAAGCACCACATCTTCACAGCCTCTGATGAAATACAAGTTGCTTTTATAAGCCACTCCGGTGGCAGCGCCTTGATTGTTTCGGGGACCAACAGCTTGCGACGACATGCTGGTACCATGCGAACAACCTGTATATGCAGAGGTGCCAAAAGTGTATTCGGCAAGTAAGGTTCTACCCACATTGGAATCTCCATTGTTGAATTGCGACCCCAATAGTGGTTGTGCTGAACTTAATCCCGCATCAATCACTCCAACTGTAATTCCACTACCTTGAGCCAAATTCCATGCTTGGGTAATATTGTGATTATTAAAGTTCCATGGCAGTACCGCATTAGGAGTTATTGTCGTGTAGTCGGCACTGTTCAACGGCTCGTTGCTAGGGCTACATCCTGAAGTGGACATTACCTTGTTGGGTGAGTTTGGACGATAATCTAATGGCTCAATATACCTGACATTTTTCAGATTATAAAGACGGGTCAGTACTTGTCGGTCTGTTATTCTGAGTGTGATAATGGGAAGATAGGGGTCATCTTCAATCAAGATCTCCTCCCATGTGGTTTGTTTGGATGCATCCCTGTTCAGTTCTTCAATGATCAGTGTTTTTAGGGCATCATGTACCTTCTTGTATTCTCCTTGATTGATTTGAATCTCATGCAGTTCCTCCCTGATATCACCTTTGTCATGTGGCTTGTATCCGATGGCAACACTTTGGTCGCCATATTGAATGGCGCTCCAAAGAGTTTTAAGGTCAACCCAATCCCAATGGAAATCCCCTTTGCTTTGACGCAGTCCAACCACGATATTATCAACTTCATCCTTCGAAAACGGATCGCCTTGGGGTACGGCTGTGAGCGTTTCTTTGAGTTTTAAGACATCACCGGATTCAATGCTTTCTTCGGTCTCAGGTTTGCTGCAAGATCCAATGAAAATCAGTAGGGGTAAGAGGGCCAAGGCCAGTTGTTTTTTCATGTGAGTAGGTTTGTTTGACCAATTGTATGATTATGGTTTTGAATTGGCAATAGCCGGCTTTGATGTTCTGCTTTCCGACCATCACGATTTAGACTTATTTTTTACCTAGAAAAGTGAGTATTTCTAAGATTGGATCATGCATGCATTGAATGGAGATAAGGACTGTAACGAGGGAGGCTACAAAGAAAAACCAACCTTATGGTTTTTTGATTTTTCATCCGTGCATTAGCAAGCAAGCTTGCATGCCCTTCTGAAAATACAAAACCCCGCCGAGGCGGGGTTGGTTTTTCTTTGGCGGAGAGGGAGGGATTCGAACCCCCGGTGCGTTTGACCGCACACCTGATTTCGAATCAGGCACATTCGACCACTCTGACACCTCTCCTGTTTTTTTGCAAAATTATGGCTTTGGCGGCGAATATGAATTCTCAACCAGAGTTATCTCCCTTTGGTCGGTGAACCCGTTTTTTGGGAGGCCTAAAACGCCAACCCAATTCCGGCACTTCGTGCCTCGCATTTTCATTTGCTTGATTTCGCTCAAGCGGGCTTGGCTCATCTGGCAAATGAAAATGCCCCGCAAAGCGGGGCATTGGGTTGGGTTTGGCGGAGAGAGAGGGATTCGAACCCCCGGAGGTGTTACCCTCAACGGTTTTCAAGACCGCCGCAATCGACCGCTCTGCCATCTCTCCGACGCAAAGATAGGATTTAAGCACGAACTGTGAATCTATTTTCTTCGCATTTTTTTAATTTCAATTTTTTGAAAAACAGTTGATTGCGAATGGATGAAATTTCAATTGCTTTGCCGATTTTTGAGGAATAGCATATGAACAGGGCTGTGACTAAGGTGATCCATATCGTGAGTGACTTGAGCATGGGAGGGGTTTCTAATGTGGTTTATGATTTAGTTAAAAACTATAAATCAAGCCATTATAGTTATTCGGTGATCAATTTATCTGGTCGTGGTGATAGCTCTGTGATCCAGAAATTCTCGGTGCTTGGAATCGAGGTGGTTTCCTTAAACTATACCTTCCAGAATGGCTTTTCCTTGCTTGATTACTGCAAAGAGGCTTTTTTTCAGAGTGGATTCAAAAGTGCAAATAGCTACGCCATCCAAAAAATTGTATCGCTTAAACCTGACATATTGCATTTCCATACACTTCCTCGCGAACTTATTTTAGGAAGGGAAGTATGTAAAAAGCACCAATGTAAATTGTACCACACCGATCATTTGGTTCGTTTAACCAGGGGAGAGGGTAGTTGGATTAGCAGATTATTGATTCGTATCCCATTTGCCATTTTTTACTCCGGATTTCATGTAGTTGCGGTATCAAATGCAGTGAAAGATTATTTGCAATACCTGTGGATCGATAAATTCACTTCCGGTTTGACTGTTATCGGGAATAAAATATCCTCCTCCGATTTCCGTATCAAATACGAACCCAAAACGGAGCTTAAAGTGGTATATGTTGCCAGAGTTTCCCATGTGAAGGGTCATAGCGATCTGATACATGCTTGGTCTAGGATACCTCGTTCCGGTATGCACCTTTATGTTGTAGGTCCTGACGAATTGGGAGGCGAAATGCAAAGGCTGGTAGATACTTTAGCTTGTGAAAACCCTGTTACTTTCACCGGCAGTATTCCCGATGCTTCCGATTTCATCAAGGATGCTGACATTGGAGTTTTCCCTTCGCATCAGGAGGGATTGCCTCTTGCCTTGTTGGAAAAGCTTAGAATTGGGATCCCCTGTGTTGTTTCCAATATTCCTGAACTGACCTCCATCATAAATAATGATAAGAATGGAATTGTATATCCTTGTGGAGATGTAGCAGCTCTAGCCGACGCAATAATTCGACTTTCGTCGGATATGGAACTAAGGTCTAGACTCGGTAGTGCTGCGGCTGAAAAAATAAACACATTATATGTTAGCCGTTTGGGTGGAATCGATAAGGAGTATGAGGAACTGTATAATGGATCCGAAGCTAAAGCCAATAGTTGATTCCAGATGTTTTATGTATAGCATGATCAATTGATGGAACGAATATTGTTGTACTACTCATCCAGCAAGCGGTCGAACGCTTTGGAATCATATGTAATACAATTGCTCAAAAAAGGCCATTCGATGTATTTCCTCACAACTTGTGCGGAGGGTGACTTGCATCAATACTTCCGGTCGTTGGGAATAGAATCGCAAGGAATGGCTGCCAGCTCTACTTTTTTTCCTCTGGTTTTCATGAGGCGTTTTTTTTCGCTGTTACGATTTTGCTCGAAGCATCACATCACTGTTGTTCACTCACACCTTCATCCAACCAATATTGTTGCTGTATTTGCACAGTATTTTTTGAAATGTAAAGTTTTCATCTTCCGACATCACCTTCATCATCCTGATGAAAGTGTGCAATTGAATCGCAATGAAAAGACTTTCGATCGGATCATATCAAAACTTGCAAAGAAAATCGTGGTGCCATCCTCAGGTGTACGGAATGGTATGGTCAACCAGGAGAGTGTTCCTGCGGATAAAGTTGTAGTTATTCCCTATTTATATGACTTTTCGCATTACAATAAACCCGACCCGACCGCTGTTGGCGAAATAAAAAGCCTATACCCGTGTAGATTGCTACTG
>JBKCHO010000065.1:0-25167 GCA_046302815.1 Bacteroidota bacterium
CCCTGAGCTTGTCCGATAGCTATCGGACGAAGTGTCGAAGGGCCGCCCCAAGGCTAAAATAAATTTTGTAAAATCGATAGGCAAATTTCCAATTGCACTTAAACGATTAATTTGATCTGCTCCGATAAGATGAAAACCGGGGAGCTACGCTCACTTGCCCTGAGCTTGTCCGATAGCTATCGGACGAAGTGTCGAAGGGCCGCCCCAAGGCTAAAATAAATTTTGTAAAATCGATATGCAAATTTCCAATTGCACTTAAACGATTAATTTGATCTTTTCAGATAAGGTGAAATCCGGGTAGCCGCGCTCACTTACCCTGAGCTAGTTTACCCTGAGCTAGTTTACCCTGAGCTTGCCAAATGGTCGAAGGGTCGAAAAGTCGAAGGGTCGAAGAGTCGAAGGGTCGAAGTCAGCGAAACAAAACTTAAACCAGCTCAGGGTAAGTCGTAAATCATCCTCGCTGCTTCCTCCCCAACCAACGCCCCTATGGCAATTCCCATGCCACCCATGCGAACGGCGCAGTAGGTGTTGTGTCCTGTTTTTTTGATGATCGGCGATTTGGAACCACCCATGCCCATGATGCCGCTCCAGCGCATCTCCACTTCGTGCGGAATATTTGGAATGATCACGGTTCTCAAAAGTGCATCAAGTCGATATTGGATGATGTCGGTTAAACCGAATGTGGTTGTGTGCTCGGTTTCGAAATCCATATTTCGGCCCCCACCAAAGAGAATGCGATTTCCAATATTTCTGAAGTAATAATAGCCCAAGTCATAGTGGAAGATGCCCTTGAACGGCAGGTTCTCAATTGGTGATGTAATGAGTACTTGCGCACGGGCCGGCTCCACTTCCAATTCGGGAATCAGGTTTTTGGCAAAGCCGTTGGTGGCAAGCAGTGTTTTTTTAGCTTGGATGCGAAGACCATTCTTACAAACGACTTCTGTATGGTTGGGATGGTCTTCCAAACTTTCAATGTCAATACCATTCAGGATGATGATGCCCTCGGCTGTTGCTTTTCGCATCAATGCCACCATCATATTGCCAGTGTGGATTTGTCCTTCTTCGGAGTTTGCTATCAGCGATTCGACCTGTTTGAAGTTGAATGTATTGATGTTTTCATTTTGCAGGGAATAAATTTCCTTTTTACCGGTGATCTCCTGCATCATTTGGTTCATCCGCGGAAGCGCTTCCATGCACTGCTCAAAAATCAACCGATCATTGGCCGTGAAGAGCTCATACCCGCCATTGTTTTCGAAACCGATGGTTTCATCGCCCAACAGGTTACGAAGCTTCTGAAGACCTTTCCAGCGCCTTTCTACCCGCGTGGCTACCTCGCTTTCGCTTTCGCGAGATAAGTCATCCAATAGCTCTGAAATACTTCCAAAACAGGCGAAGCCGGCATTGCGTGTACTGGCACCGTAAGGAAGGAATCCTCGATCCCCGACCACAATTCGTGCCTTAGGGTGGATCTTTTTCATGGCAATGGCACTGCACAGTCCAACAATACCGCTGCCTACAACAAATACATCGATTCCGTTTAAAACGGACTCTCGTTACAAAAAAGACATGGAGTACATGGCTCCAAGTTAGTGAAAACAGACCGAATTGGGTTTCTGTTGCGAGTTAAGGATATATTTGCAAAGGCTTCCAATTCATGTCGTCAAAGGCAAACTACGATTACATCATTATCGGTGCAGGTGCAGCAGGTCTGCACCTGGCTATGGCTTTTGCCCAAGATCAGCGCTTCTCAGATAAACGGATGCTCATCTTAGACCCCGATGATAAGCTCAAGAACGATCGTACCTGGTGCTTCTGGGAGCAAGGACCATCGCAATGGGATGCCATAGCACATAAGCAATGGCACAAGGGAATATACTTTTCACCCGAATCCAAAATCGATTTGGATATGGGTGCCTACATCTATAAAAAGGTCCGTGGCATCGATTTCTATAATCATGCAAGAACCATCATCGCTAAAAACAATCGCATCGATTGGCTGCAGGAAGCAGTCAATTCTGTTTCTGATGATGTAAATCCAGTTGTGAGTTGTGAATCGGGCGCCTCCTTTACTTGCACGCATGTTTTCGATAGTCGTATTCCCGATTCATTTCAATCCACATCCGATAGTTTCATCCGCATTCAACAGCATTTCCTTGGATGGGTTGTCAAAGTGAAGGAGCCAATCTTTGATTCGGACGCATTTACCGTAATGGATATCCGTGTTGTTTATAAAGACACAACCTGCTTTACCTATGTGTTGCCTACTTCGCCGTATGAAGCCTTGGTGGAATTTACCTTGTTCACTCCAGATTTGATTGGGATGCAAGACTATGAAGCGTGCTTAAAACAGTATATGAGCGAGTGCGTAGGTGCTTCCGATTTTGAGATTTTGGAAACCGAGTATGGCATTATTCCGATGACCGACTTTCCGTTTACCGCCTTTAACACCAATAGCATCACCCGTATTGGAACGGGTGGGGGATGGGTGAAACCGGCAACAGGTTATTCGTTCATGAATGCATCCAAGTTTTCCCAACGAATTTTGCAAAATCTTGCTACGGGTAAAAAACCATCTAATGGTTTAATGTCGCATCGTCATCGTAAGTACGACATTCTGTTGCTCGACATTTTCTCCAGAAGCAACCATTTAGGCAATGGTATCTTCAAGCAGTTGTGGAGTAAGAATCCTGCTCATCGAATTTTTTCATTCTTAGACGAGACCACTTCCTTTACGGATGATGTGCGTGTGATTTCATCACTCAAGCCAGGTCCTTTTCTGAGGGCCTTGGCTAATCAATGGAAGAAGTGGATTTGATTCGGGGGTCAGATCAGCAATCCGGCGATGGAAGCTGATAGGTAAGAGGCCAGCGTTCCACAAAAGAGGGCTTTCATGCCGAGTCGAGCCAAATCGCCTCTGCGCTCGGGGGCCAGTTCACCGATACCTCCAATTTGCATTCCTACGCTTGCAAAATTTGCGAAGCCGCAAATGGCGATGGATACAATCAACAGGCCTTTCTCAGTTAAAACAGGTACGCTTTGGTTAGCCAGATTTTGGAATGCAACGAATTCGTTGATGGTGAGTTTTTGCCCCAGTAAGGTTGCAACATTCGCCACATCTCCGGAAGGAACACCCATGGCCCACGCCATAGGATAGAAGAGTTTGCCGAAGATCCAATTCAAACTTAAATTGAATGTTGGGTCAAAAACATGTGCGGCTTTGAGAAGCATCCAGTCCACCATGGTGATTAGCGCGATGAAGCCAATCAACATAGCGATTACATTCATGGCAATTTTAAATCCGTCGCTGGCTCCGTGTGATATGGCATCCACCATGTTCACATAAGGGCTTTTTACCTCCAACTTCACTTGTCCCATGGTTTGACTTTGTTCGGTCTCGGGAAATACGATTTTGGATATCACCAATGCACCAGGAGCAGCCATCAAGCTGGCTGCAATCAGTTTTGGTGCAAGATCCAATCCTGCTGCGGCACCCATGTTTACATACACCACCAAGATGCCCCCGGCAATACAGGCCAGGCTACCACTCATACTCGCGAGCAGTTCGCTCTTGGTCATTCCAGCCAAATAGGGGCGGATCATGACTTGCGCTTCTACCTGTCCAACGAATGCACTTGCAACATTACTCAGAGCTTCGGCGCCGCTAACACGCATCACGAAATTCATGGCTTTGGCAATAGCCGATACAATCCGCTGCATGATCTTGAAGTGGTAAAGGATTGCCACCAATACACAAACCAAAATGATGGTAGCCGTAACATTGAATGCAAATACGAAACCTCCATTAGCGAAACTGCCAATGGTTCCATCAAATTGCTGTACCGCCACACCTCCATAAACAAACTCAACGCCTTTTCTGGCGAACAACTCTATTTTTTCCATGCCATGACCCAGCTGTTGGAAAAAGGCAGTTACGGGAGGTATCTTCAAAACCAATACGGCAATCACAATCTGCAAAAGCAAACCACTGAATATAACCCTGGGGTTGATGGCTTTGCGATTATTACTGGCAAGGTATGCTATTCCAAGAATGGCGATGATACCGATTAGGCCGGTGAATCTATCCATAGTAATTCGTCTTTATGGGGTTGAAAGTAATAAATCCATTTCAATCCACCATAGCTAAACCAAATTCACAGCTAGGACTTCTTTCCGAACTTATGAATCAGAAAGGCCGGAAGAATGGTCAGGGCAGACCACACTATTTTCATCGGATCGTTTTGGGCAAAATAAAAAATCATCCAAATGGAAACAGCAATGAATATGAGTGGGGTAATAGGGTAGCCCCAGGTTTTAATGGTGTTCTCATTGGCCATTCCTTTCGATCGCAATACAAAAACACCGGATACGGTTAACACCGAGAAAATGGTTAGCGTAATACCGATGTATTCGATGATTGATTTGAAGTCAGAGAAAACGACCATGATGGAAGACAAAACGGTTTGCAAAAGAATCGCATTTACCGGAGCTCCATTTTCACTTTGTTGCCCAAGTTTGGATAATAGTGGATAGTCAAGTCCCATTTTTTGAGTCACTCTGGGACCCGCAATAAACATGGCATTGATTCCAGCCACCAAAGCCAATGCGAATAGTGCTCCAAAAACCAGAGCAGTGTTTGGAGAGAACACCTTGTTGACAACGATGTTGCCCACATCTACTACACCACGCATCTCATCGAATGAGCAGGTGTACATGAAAACGGCTGTAAGAGCTAGATAAATACAGGTTACAACACCCGTGCCCACCAAGAGTGAAAAAGGCAGATTCTTTTTCGGGTCAATCATGTTTCCAGCGATGTAGGCGGATGCATTCCATCCGCTATAAGCAAAAAGCACCCACACAAGGGATCCTGCGAAAGGCATACCCAATATGGTGCTGGATGAGATTTCGGAAGGTGCAAAGGACACGCCCGAACTCGAAGAGCTGGGAAGCAAGAGTAGTGGCGACAAAACCAATACAACGATGAATCCCAGCTTTACATAGGTCATTATATTTTGGAAACCTCCTCCAGATTCAACACCTTTCAATTGAATAAGGGTAACCAAGATGATCAGCGAAACGCCAATGGCTTTAGTCATAAAACCCACCGGCATTCCGGGAGCCATTTGGTCTGTGATGGGACCCAGGTATTCTCCTGAAGCCAAGGCCAAGGAAGCAATGGCTGCAGAGAAACCTACAATAAGCGACACCCAACCGCTGGCAAGACCAAGTACGGGGTGATAAATTTTGCTTAAGAAAGTGTATTCGCCACCCGATTCTCTCAAAGTGGTTGCCACTTCGGCGTAGGCTAAAGCTCCGCAGAGTGAAAAAATCCCTCCAATAAGCCAAATCATCATGATGGAAAATGGATCTGGAATGGCATCAGGCATCACTTGGAATCCGATGGAGGTGAATATGCCCGTGCCAATCATGTTAGCAACAACCATATTGGCTGCAACGGATTTAGAGTAAAGTTTGGTTGTCATTTCACATCAGAGGTTTAGCAAGTGCAGTTCGGATTTCTTCAAATTGGTATTTCGATTCCCTTTTTCTGTTTTTTTCGATCTCATAGATGCGGTTAAACATCCTTCCGAAAAGTGGGAATGCCAGCTTTTCATATTCGTATCTTCCATCGCCAATGATTCCATTCTCATTGGCAATTACTGTTGCTGCAAGGAAAAATTCAACGCCATTTTCCAAATCTACTACATACGACACATCGGAAGCAAATCCATACGAGAGGCCAACGATGTTGAATATCTTAAGCGATTCACTCCATTTGAGTTTCGGATGGGCATCGTGAAGGAAATATTTTTTTAGGTGTCTAGGAAATTTCACGGTGTCCGCATATTCGGAGATGCCCGAGTTTTTCGGCGTAGTAGAAAGGTATTGCCATAAGAACGCCCTGTCATTTGCCGTTAGATTCCATTCTTGGGTTGATATGGCATCAGGTATAGCGAAACGGATCAACATATCTAGCACCTCTTCCAATGGAAGTTCATTGGAATTGCTGAAGTCCTTGGGTTTCCAAAAGGTTCTGTTATTCTCCACATAAGCCTTGCCTGCTTTTCTTCCTTTGGCATAAAGGTGCGATGTGTCGCGATTCATTCGTGCAGGCAGATGATGTATTTTGCCAGTTTTGGGATCGGTAAATCGGATGTAGGGAGCGTATCTGTTTTGTTCTTTGTCGCAATCGGAGAAGCGGATTGGGATTCGTGTGCGTTTGTAACCCTTTTCCATAAGTTTGTCCCTGATCAATCCTTGCCCGAGGAAGTCATAGAGTCTGTTGTAGCTCGGATTGTCTGATGCTACCAATATCTTCCGCATGAAATGCGACAAACTAGGTGATCCATCTTTCGTACTCGGGTCGGTTTTCATGGAGGTCTGGCACGGCTCGGCGGCTATGATCTCCATGGGTGTGTGGATGTCGAGCCATGGAACTGCATTCTTACAAAGTTCATTTACCTTTTCGAATGACAGAAAGGTCAATGGCAGTTTAACCAGTGAAGCTGGATAAAAATACTCCTTTTGTGCAAGGCCGAAGGTGTGATAGGTTAAGGAAGGAGACCGTCCTTTGTTGCGATCCACTTGAACATAAATCACACGGAGATGGCAATCGCTTTGTAGCTTATCCTTTCGGGGGATCCCGTTTCCGGCCGAGTTCTCAATAACACCGTCCAATAACTCCGAGTCACCTGGCAAGGAGTTCATCCATGCCAATGAAACGACAGCAAGCAGTAAGGTGATGAGTAGTCCCGCTCTTTGCAACATCATTTACTTGCGCATAAATACCAATTCATTCTGCTCCGAACTTGCCCAATGGTAACCCATCGAGAAATCAAGTCGACCACCATATATGGCAGTGTCCTTGTATGCATAGGCAAGATCTTTTTGGAATAAATTCTCATTGAAATCTGCAACCGGAATGGTGTACTTACCAAATACTTTAGCGGTGAATGTGTCAGGCTTCCAATGCTTGTAGGGGATGCCAGTGTCATCTTGTACATGGTTTACGGTTTTTGCCAAGATGTTGTTTCTGATGCCTGTGAAGGTTCGGTAGTGGGGTAGGTAAGAGGCAGCTTTCAAGAAGCTGTTATAAGCAGGTTTTGATTCAAGGTAGCTCACCAACGGTTTGTCGGCCTCAAATCCTTCATCTGAAATGTTAACTGAGAAGTAAGTGAGTGTTTTCTCTTCATTTGTTCCGGTTTTTCTGAAAACGATATGAACACCTTTCGAGAAGTTGTGATCTCTTTGGGCGATTGGAGTCAGTATCACGGCACCTGCAGAATCAAAAGTTGCGTCCTGGATATCCAGAATTTCATGTCCGGTTACCCCGATGCCCCAAACAATAGGAAGAATCATGCCTGTGATGAGCTTTCTTGAACGAAGGTCGGCGCGCATGTTCCGGGTGATGAAATAGCTCTTATTGAAGATGTCGCGCATATTGAAGTTGACATCTTTCAGCAGTGTGTTTTTCTCATCAATGCTAAGAGAATCCATATCTGGAAAATAGCCAACAGGCTCAATGGCCATCATTACATAATCTTTGGCATTTGGATACATATAGTGCATATGAAGAAAGTCGCCTCCAGAAAATGGATAAAATACAGGTAGCGAATCATTACGGCCATTCGCTTTCAGTACACCACTATACCAATCCCGAACTTTGAAAAGCCTGTTTTGCTCAATCTTCGACATATTTTCCGCCAATTCATTGCTATACGCCGCGAAAAAAGAGGTGTCGATTCCAAATTCTATATTGCTGTTTGACCTTCCTGATATATAATTCAAGATTGAATTAAAGTATGGATGAGCTGGCTTGATTTCCTCCTTGGGTGTTGGAGCAACAGCAAGGCTATCTGCAGTAGCTCGCTTTTGCTCCTCTAATTCCTTTTTTGCCTCATTGCCGCAAGATGAGATAAAAAGGATGCTTGTAAATGCCAATACAAAGGGCGACAGTTTGATTTTTTTCATGGTTTTTGAGCTTACACTTATTGTGGATTGGATGTAGTTTATCGGATTCGTATTTTTTGTCCTGTTCGTACGCTATTCTTGTTTTTAAGCTTGTTCAGCTTCATTAATTTATCGATGGTGGTTTTGTATTTTTTTGAAATCATGGATAGCGTTTCACCTTTTTTAACAGTGTGGTATTTTCCTTGACTTTTATCCTTGCTGGATTTGGATGCCATGGAATCATCGGAAGACCCCTCATCCATTAGCTTGTTTTTATCAAGAACAAAATCGTTGTTTATCAGCGCAAGCTGATTCTCCTTATCTAAATAGAGGAACGGATCAAATGAATGGCTCTTGTATCTGGTTTCAAAATGCAAATGTGGTCCGTCACTTCTGCCAGTTGTGCCTCCGAGTCCAATGAGTTCCCCTGTGAAAACCAAATCCCCCGGTTCAACATGGAGTTTGCTTAGATGCGCATACAAAGTCTCCAATCCATTGAAATGACGGATTACAACACAGTTTCCGTAGCCGCCATCATTGAATTCGGCATACCTGACAATGCCGTTGAAAGATGCGAAAAGAGAATCGCCCTCGTCTAAATCTGTGTCTAAGCCTTTGTGCATTCTTCCCCATCTAGGTCCATATCCCCATGTTAGTCCACCAAACCAGTTAAACTTGTATTTCTCATAACCTCGAAGCAGCTCAAACCTCATCAGGTTGGGCATCTTTTGTGGATCGGATTTGGAGTAATGTACGGATGTGGTGCTCCATTCTGTATTGAATATCTCATCGTTCTTCAAAATGACCTCAGCCATGCTGTCTCGATCGAATTCTATACCGAATGTAAATAGCGAGTCCACTAACGCCCTGTACGAATGATCTCGAACTGCATCTACGGCAGTGGTAGGACTGCTTTTTACAGGAGGGCTCTTTTTCTCTTTTGAAGAATCAATTTTTTTGTTAGGCTCGGGATTATAGCTGTAAAGAATGCCATCCTTTACCCAAACCGTATCTCTTACATATACCGTGTCATACTTGATTACTACCACCGTATCTGCAAGGTTTCTGTTTTTGCTTTGACCGAACACAGATGTAGGTGAAACATGAACCGCACAAATAATTATGCAAAGGATAATCAGTCTGTATGTATTTTTTTTCGCCATTATCTGTTGTTCTGAAGGTATTGTTCGTATTCTTTCCGGTAAATGGTGTAGGCATCAATCACAAATCCGTTTTTATGATCTCCCTCCGGGTCAATATCCAAGGCTTTAGCCTTGTCTGGCATGGTCTCGTTTACCCATCTTCTGAATTTGTCGCCCTCTTCTTTTGTCTTGAATGGATATATTGTTTCTACATCTACAGTATCCAGTTTTTTCAGGTAGCGGTCGTTGCTGTACAGTATGAAGAAATTGCAATTTTGTGGTGTCCACCACCTCAGGAATTTGGAACCGAAATCAGTTACCCGTATGCAACCTATGCTATTGGGTGAACCCAACATGCCTCGACTAAGTTCAGCCAAGGCTACTTCATGAATTCCATTGCTGGTCATGGCATCTGGATATTCGGGAGCAGGTTTCATTAATAAGAAATTCGGTAACTGTGCCCTTCCTTGATAATAGGTTACTTGGTTATTGCCACCACCCAATTTGTCATCATGAGCTATATCAAGTGGCTCATACCTTCTTTGGCTCTCCCAATTCTTCGATGAGATTAGATATCTACCGGCGTAATAGGATCTCCTTTTTCCTATGGGATGGCTTTCGTGCATGGATCTAATCTCTCGTCCGTCTTCTGTAATTCGTACGGAAGGGCTTTGGCGTTTGCCTGAGATGGCAAACCTTCCAACCATCATCAAAGTATCTTCCTTGGCTTCGCACATGCAAAGCGTTTGTCCAGCAGCATAGACATTTGATCCCGCCACACCGTATTTTCTCACTATGGGAGGTGTTTTGTATTTCCAAACCTTATTGAAGAAATTATTCAGTTCATCTGCTCGATCCGGATGCTTTGCTTGAACAAGGGATTTCAATGTGTCTCTATAATCTTCATCGTGAATGGCGTGCTCCATGGCTTTCAAAATGGTATCCTCGATTTCCTTGAAATCAATCATGAGTTCAAGCATTGGATTAATTTCTTGAACTCCCCTGTTCTTGTAATCCTTGTCAAGAACATTGAAGTCGCCTACCAGATACCTGTTTCGGTATGGATGATCGGAAGGTAGTTTTTCATTGAATAGGTCTTCAAATTTGAATGATAATTTGGTGCTATCTAGATGAAGGGTACTGTCTATCAACAAGGGTAAGTAGCAGGCATTTGTTCTGGAGTACTGTTCAATGATTTCTTGTGTTAAATCATTGACCGCCGTATTTTGAATCATTGCGGTCTTGATGGAATCAATCGTTGTGGAATCTTCTGCAGCAAGATCGGATTTACTTGATTTGCCGTTTCCACATCCATAATTGATCAACCCAATAAATAGGAGCACTAATAAACTGGGACGGTATAAGGAGGGCATAAACCTAGTTGTATCGGATTTGCTCCAATTTATGGATTCAATCATGGTTAAATGGAAACTGTGGTTAAGTCAGCCTACACCAAAGGACCTTCAATTTTATATCGAATCACACATTGTGTGTTTTGATTCGGACATCATATAGAGGTGCAAATCAGCGCTTTAAAATTAATAAAAATTAGCCTTTGTCTGACATTGGGCCAATAAACACTTGGAAATCAAGGGTGTATCGACTGTATTTGCAGCCTATTTTCGAATAATCAATCGTTGGCCTGCGATTATTTTATCGCTCTTTAACCCGTTCAGCTTTTTTAATGCTTTCACATTGGTGTTGAACTTTTCGGCGATGCCTGATAGGGTATCACCTTTTTTCACCAGGTAGGTTTTTTTTGCGCCTTTAACTGATACAGGCTTTTTGTCTTTTTCTACGGTTGGCTCCGAGTTGCCTACCGAAAGGGGAAATACATTCCAATTTTGGGTAATGGCAGTATCGGTTTTAACAGTATCCAAAGCTTTGATGATTGCCTCGCCCAACAATTTTCCTTTGAGCTTGTATCCCTTCACTGAGAGATGAATATGGTCTCTTTGTGCATATGCCTCAGCTGTCCATTTTCGCATAGATCGACCTCCTCCGGCTATTTGATACCAATCCCACAAAAGGCATTGCTTCTCATCCGCGATTTCTCTTATTAATTTGGAAAAAGTTCGAGCAGAGGATATGTTTTTCCCCTTTCTGTTCATGTCCTGCACAGTTGTAAGCAGTATGGCTGCTTTTGGGAACAGACTTCTTATCAAATCAATGGTTGAGTTAATGTGATTTCGAAGTCCCAGTGGTAGTTGATTGCCTATGATTATATCATTGGTGCCCCAATCCAAAATGAATAAGTCGGGATGAATGACTTTAATTTGATCACTGAAATGTTTTTGAAGCAAAATGGCGTCGTAGCGCGATCCACCTACACCGAGATTATTATACACCATACCCTTGTTTTCGTTTTCGAAATACAAACCAAATAGTTCGAAGGCATAGCCGGTATTATTTTTTTTAGTGATTCGGAATGATATGGAATCAAATGAATATTCACTTTTAATCGACCAATATTTTTGTTCATGATGTTCCCATATGGATACGGGACTGCCATTTAAAAATGCTTCGATAGCGTAGCCATTTTCCGGATTCTTACAAAATAGTTTGATTTTTTGCTTATCGCCTATCAAAGGTTCTTTGAAAACGATTTTGAATGTTGCTAAAGAGTCATGGGTTCTTGCTACAAAACCTGTTAATCCGAGCGGAATTCTAGGTGGGTTTTGAACGGAATTGGCTGTTTCCCAATTGCCACTGTAACTAGATGTGTAATCGTATTGGGAATAGGTTTTTGCAATGGAATATGGGAAAATAAGTCCTCTGCCACCATGACCTGTTGTTGGTTCTAAAGCCTTTCTGATTTCAGCGATGGAGAATCCAGGTTGTACATGGGAATCTCCAAAGTGTGCAACATGGAAACTTGAATCTTTTGAAAGCTCAATTGATGTCACCAATTTGTTTAACTCATCTTTGCTTTTAAATTCAATTGAGTTTGCTTGTCTATTGATGAACCATGGAATTTCACTGCTTTGCGCAATACAGGCCATAATACTACCCCAAAGGAATCCTCCCAAAATAATTATGGGCTTTATCAATTGTTGAAGAGATATCATTCTCCTGAGGTGTGCACAATTTATTTGTATTACCTACTTTATTTAGTTTTTGGAAAGCAGCTTATGGTACTTCTGGATTAGTTTCCGTTCCGTTTCTACTGCTTTTGGAATGATTACCATTTCCTCGATGTTTCCGTGTATTTGTAGGTCGGTGCAGAAGGTTTTTATCTTTTTTTCAAGCATGCCAATTAAGAAGTTCCGCTGACCGGCCTTGCAAAGTTGACCTATGATATTATCAATTTCCTGTAATCCCAAATGTTCATCTTCATGCTCATCATGAAACTTAGTAAGGTCGCATTTTGATTTTTCAATCCAAAAAGAATCATAATCAGCTAAACGATTGTAATCGCAATTTAAAAGCCGTAGATAGGGTAAAAGGGTTGATTCTTCCTCTTGAATGTGTTCTATGGTGTCGACTTTGAATTTTCGTACGGCAGTATGCAGTTGGCTTTTCAGATTTTCTTGTACCACCATGTTTCGCATGCAGTGTTCAGACCATTGCTCAATTTCTTGCAAGGATTTGTTGATGTATAGTTTGTGTGTACTAGAAACATATTCGGTCAAAAGATGCAAGTCGAACGCATTGAACTTTTCATAAGAAAAGGAATCGACATCATCAAAGGCTGTGGCTAGTAAACGAACGAAACCTGACATTTCGGTTTCCTTGGCTAGGTGAAGACTCTGTCCTCCCAAACAGCTATCAAATCTGGATTTTGCCTGTTGGTATGACCAATGGTTTGTCATGGTTGTTTATTTCAATGAAATATACGCAAACTTATGCAGTCAAGATTTTCCAATAGCATAGATTAGTTCTGCTTTTTAACCGTTAAAAAACTTGTCAATCAACAATTTGTCTTTTTTGGTTAGTGAAAAGCCATGGATTTACTCAGGTGAGATGAGTAATGCACACACTCAAACACTGCCATGAAGTGTATCAAATGAAAAAAGGTTCCAAAATTTGGAACCTTTCGTGGAGCATATCGGAGTCGAACCGATGACCTCTTGCATGCCATGCAAGCGCTCTAGCCAACTGAGCTAATGCCCCGATGTTGCAAATATCGTCATTTTCCCGACCAAATTCAACCTTTCCCAATCGATTCTTGGGTCATAAAAAAAGGAGGCCGAGGCCTCCTTTTTACTGTTCTTAAATGGACCGTTATTTTACAATAGCCATTTTACGAGTGATCTTTTCACCTTTGAATTCCATCGTGTAGTAATACAATCCAACACCAAGGTCATTTGAATTGACGGTGAAAGTATGTGTTCCAGACGCACGGTTTCCATCAACTGGTACAGAAACAGTCTTGCCAAGAACATCAGTAATGGAAACCCTAACCTGACCGTCGGTTGGTATAGCGAATCCGATTTCAGTTGTGTTGTTGAATGGATTCGGAACATTTTGGCCGAGTGCCAATCCTTCCATAACAGGAATTTCATTCAAGCTGGTTGCACAGTTGCCGGCAACTTCTTCGAAACAGAAATCGTCAATGGCCCAACCTTCGAAGTTGTTGGTAGAGTTGTCAGATGCAAAACGGAAACGGAAGATGATGTTACCGGTAATATAGAAGTACATTTCCTTCTCGGCCAAGGTCCATGTAGACTGGGTTCCAGACCAGCCGGGTAATCCTGGGTTACCGCCGAGTGCGGTGATGAATGTACTGTTGAACCAGCTTTGCGGATTCGATGATGCAAATCCAAGGTGCTGCCAAGTGAGTGCGTTGTCAGTTGAATACTCAACTGTACCGCCATCCTGGAATAATTCCGTGTTGAACTTGTGCCAGAAGCTGAGTTTGTAACACTTGGTGTTATCGATGCCGAACACAGGAGAGAACAGACCCGATGTATCGCGGTTGGGGTAGTTGGTGTTAAGACTTGTTACCCAAGCATTAGATCCGCTGTAAGCACCATTGATGATGGTCTTGTTTGGTGAACCGATTTGCCAGCTGTTGGTGCTTGAATTGTAAGTTTGAGCATTTACTGATACCCACTGTGGTCCAGATTCGAAATCGTTACAATATGGGTTGTTCGAAGTGATGGTTACACTGTCGAATACCGAAATGGTAATGCAGGTTGTGTCGTCGAAGGGATTCAAATCTGAACTTCCGTTTGGTAGAGAAGTAATAACGCAAACATCATATACTCCAGGAGCTGCAGTCCAAATCTGACTGAATACATGGTTCAGTGATTGTTGGGATGCGAGAGCGGGTGTATAGTTCACAGGATCTGTGAATGTTAATACAGGAGTAGTGCTTCCAACAGGTGTAACAGTGATAGTGGCGTTAACAGAATTCAAAGGTGTGGTTCCTGGATTGGAAAGAACGGAGTTGAACTGAACCTGTTGGCCAGGGAAAATGAAACTGTTGTTGATTGCGTTTGAAGCAATGTTTACCGGTGCAGCAGTAAGAGGTACTGGAATTTCTATTTGGAAATTGTCGATAGAGAATCCATCTTGAATTACTGATGCATCAGATGTAAAGATGAATCTGAATTGAACGAGACCTACATTGTCGAGGAAGTTCAAACACTTTGCTTCTGTAAGTACCCATCCACCGGTTCCGGCAGTCCAAGCTGGTTGACCAGAGGAGTTGATGTTTGGTGTGCTATTGTACCAGTTAACCCAACATGGTGCGGTAAGGTTGGCGCCACCTAACAAGGTCCAAGGACCACCATTAACCGAATACTCTAAGCGTGTACCATCCCAGAAATTCTCGCAAAGGTGATTGCGGCGGAAGGATAGTTTGGCGTCGACTGCGTTAGTGAAGTCGAAGATTGGTGAGGTTAATACGCAGTTGGCGTTGTTGGTATACGCAGAGCTTAAGTTTACATCCCAAGCATTTGGTGCCGAAAATGAGCTGTTGGTTGCTCCGAAAGCGGGAGTTCCAAGCTCCCAAACAGAACCGGCACCGCTCAAGTTGGTTGCAGACCAGCCGATGTTCACTCCATTGAAATTATCGAAGTAAGGCTGAGTATAGCTGAGGGCAACAACTGGTACGCCCACCGACTGAGTACAAGTTGTGTCGTTGGAGTTGTCAGAGTCACCGGCCAATTCAGTCCAAGCACAGAAATCGTACTGGCCTGAAGGAATGGTAAAGCCAGGCATTACGAAGTTGGTGGTAGCTCCTGGAGCGAGGTTGCCATTATAGGTAGCTGTTGTGAGGTTTCCGCCGTTCACGGTGTAGTAAACCGGAATAGTGGTTTGGCTGGCTGATCCGAAGTTGCGAAGAGTTACATTCACAGCAGATGTTCCACCGGCTGCAGAGTTTGCAGTTGGACTGTTGATAGCAACAACACCCACATCATTTGGTCCAGGTTGCTTCACGCAAAGGTCATCAATGCTGACACCGTCATTTGGAACTCCGTTGAATCCGGAAACGAATTCAAAACGGAATTGGATGAAGTTCGCACCTGTGGCGTTGATCAAATTTTGTAGGTAGTACCTAGACTCAACCCATCCACCGGAATTGCCAGTCCAACCTGGTGCTCCGAAGTTTAAGGCGTTGGTATTATACCAATTGAAACCGTCGGGATCGTTTTGTGCACCCATAACTATCCAGTTACCTGATCCATTCACATTGTAAGAAATCCTAACGCCATCGTTTTGCGCACAATTTTGATTTCTCCTGAATGAAAGATAGGCATTGTTGGTTCCTGCCAAGTCGAAGATTGGTGTAATAAGGTCGGCGTTGGTTCCAACATTATACCCTGAGTTTAAGTTGATGTCCCATGCATTCGTTCCCGAAAAAGCACCTGTTGTGCTGCCGAAGGCTGGAGTTCCAAGTTGCCACTCAGTAGCCGCATTTGTAGTTACAGATTGATAACCTTGGTTTCCAGATTCGAAATCATCACAGAAAGTTGGTGTGAACACGGGTATACCGAGAGATGTAACGCAAGTGGTATCATTGAAGTTATTGCCATCTCCTGGAAGCGAAGTCCATGCACACACTGTAAATGGCCCTACTGGAACATTGAAACAGGGGAGCGTGAAGTTTGTAGTTTGTCCTGGAGTCAGAAGACCGTTGTAGGTAGCAGTAACCGGAGCACCACCATTGATTGAGTAAGAAACCGGGAATGTGGTTTGGTTATTTATTCCGTTGTTCTTAACGGTTACAACAACATCCAAACAGTTACCTGCAGGACCTGTAGGTCCAGGCTGAACGATAGCTGTGGTAGCCATATCGTTGGGCTGAGGAAGGAAGATGCAGAAATTATCGATAGAGAATCCATCTGTGATAACAGATGCATCAGCAGTGAACACATATCTGAACCACACTTGGGGTAAGTTGTTGAAAGCAGTTCCCAATGTGATGGAGGATTTTATCCAACCATTGGAGTTTCCTGTCCATGCTGCTTGGCCACCTCCAGAGTTAAGTGCATCATCGTTGTACCAGTTCACACAATCCACGCAAGTGGGGTTGCCCTGCAATGATCCGAGAATGGTCCAGGGTCCAGCGAGGTTGGTTGCGTATTCTAATCTTACACCATCCCATGCATTTTCAGCATTTCGATTTTGCCAAAACTCCAAAGTTGCACCAGCGCCGATGTTGAAGCTTAACTCAGGAGATTGAAGATAGCAAGTGGCATTGTTAAGGTAAGCGGAGGTCAGGTTAACATCCCAGCAATTAGGAGCAGAGTAGGAGCTGTTTGTGGTTCCATAGGAGGGTGTTCCTAGCTGCCATTCGGTTCCTGGAGTCTGGGTTGATGCAGACCAAAGGTTGGTGGTGATATCAAAGTTGTCGCAATATGGGAAAGTGATGCCAGCTGCAGCGGTGAAGCAATAGGTTTGAGATGGCGTTGGCCCAGGCAAGAACGACACATTGAAACAAGATGATGCATCGAATGCCTCAATAAAGTAGCAGATAACATCACCATCATTTACGGTTGGTATAACACCTTCATACAAGCTGTCAATGGTGTTGGTCATGGTCACCGGAGTAGGAGCTCCACCATTTACGGTGTAGTACAAAGTAACTTGTGAAATCAAGGAAGCATCGTTCGCAGAAGCCGTGATAGTATATGGACCGAGGTTGTAAACCGTTCCTTGGTTGATACCTGAAATGAAATACATGGATGGAGGGTTCAATTCACAGCTGGATGCAATCACTTCAACATCGTCTACAAACCAGCCGTTCCTACCGCCACTACCGTTGTTGTTGCCATCAGCAAGCGCAAAGCGAAGTCTTACATCGGATTGGTTGGCCGCAATAGCGGAGATATCGAAAGACTCCGCCTTCCACCAAGAGTTATCAGGAGCCACAGATTGACCAGGCAACCAAGTTCCATAACTAGCTTCACCGAATTTGCTGTTTTGGGTGCTGAACAGTCCTCCACCAAGGTAAATACAGTTATTGTTTCCCAAGTTTGGGTTGTTATCGATTAGTTGCGTCCAAGTAGCGCCACCGTCAATCGAGATCTCAATTGTACCACCATCGAAAAACTCAGCCTTGCAAATGGACTTGAAATTCAGTGTTACGAAAAAGTTGAAAAGTGTATTGAAAGATCCTGTTTCCAAATAGGAGACCGCTCCTGGCGATACAGCAGACGAATCGCTGTTAGAGCCGCTTACTTGGAGTCGGCGATTGATGTTCCAACCTGGTGTTCCAAAGGTGGAAACATTGCCCGGTGGGTTTTCGAAATCCTCGAAAAAGACCTGGGACTGGGCCTGAGCCATGAATGAAGCACAAGCAAGGAGAATCGTAAAGATAAATTTCCTCATTTTTTTGTTTTTTGGGTTATTGGCTGGTATAGATTTTTCTAATTCTTTGGATAGGCTTCAAAGGTAAAAAAATAAGTAGTTTTTACTCTAGTTTTTAGGCAATATTATGTTGTCACCTATAGCAATATCCACATGAACAGACGCAAAAAACGGACAAGGCGTTGCAGGTTATGCAACGCCTTGTCCGTTAGGGGGATAGGTTTGGTCAGCGACTCACAACCAGTCTCTTGGTTAGTTTTTGTCCCTCCCAAGTGAGCGTATAAGTGTATAAGCCGTTGGGCAATTGGGCTCCTGATATGGATACCCTGTGATTTCCACCGTTTAAGTTACCCTCGAAAGGAACCATTAGGGTCCTACCTAGCAAATCGTCAATCTGTAATTTGACTTGTCCGTTTTCAGGTATATTAAATTCAATTTCAGATGATTGAGAAATTGGATTTGGATAGTTTTGGCTCAGGCTGAACCCATTTTCCTCTGGATTTTCGATAGAGGTCAAGCATGGACTTCCCGTAATTTCTTCGAAACAGAAGTTGTCTATAGCCCATCCTTCAAAATTGATGAATTGATCGGATCCGAATCGGAATCGGAACATGACATTTCCATTAGTCCAAAAGTTTAGGTTCCGTTCTGCCAAGGTCCAATTCAATTGATTTCCAGACCATCCGGGATATCCTGGATTTCCGCCTAAAGCGGTAACGAAGGGCGTGTTATACCAGGATGATATGTTTGGAGACCAAAATCCAAGATGTAGCCAGGTTTGAGCATTGTCGGTTGAATATTCAACTATGCCACCATCTACATAAGGGTCAGTTTGAAACTTGTGGTAAAAACTAAGTTTGTAACATTTGGTGTTGTCCACAGAAAACAATGGAGTAAACAATGCCGATGTGTCGGTGTTAGGGTAGTTATTGCCAAGTCCGGTCATCCATGCATTGGCTCCACTATAGGCACCATTGATAACGGTTTGTGAAGGAGTTCCCAATTGCCATGAATTCGGAGTGGAGTTGAATGTGACAGGGTTTACAGCAATCCATTGTGGTCCGGTTTCGAAATCGGTACAGTATGGGTTGGCTTGTGTAACCGACACTGTATCGAAAACCGATAAAGTAATACAAGTGGTGTCATCAATAGGATTCAAATCGACTCCGTTGTTTGGCAGCGATGTAATTGCACAAACATTGTAAACACCAGGAGCGGCAAGCCACGGCAATGTGAAATTGTGCAACAGGCTTTGTTGGGATGCAAGGCTTGGTGAGTAGTTTACTATATCGGTGACAACCGGAGTTCCATTAACTGTTAATGTAACATTCACAGAAGTTAAAGGAGTAGTTCCAGGGTTTGAAACATTGGCATTGAATTGTATCGGTTGTCCTGGGAAAATGAAATTGTTGTTGATGGCATTGCTGCTGATTGCGATCGGACTTGCAGTAAGTGGAATAGGTACATCAATACGGAAGTCATCAATAGAAAATCCATCAACGGTAACAGATCCATCAGAGGTAAATACAAATCTGAACTGTACTGTTCCGGCGTTGTTCAGAAATCCAAGGCATTTGGCTTCAGCCTTAATCCACCCTGGAGTTGAATTGCCCATCCATGCAGGTTGTCCGGATGAGAAAATATTAGGTGTGCTATTATACCAATTGGTCCAGCAAGGCGCAGTTAAATTGGGTCCACCTAAAAGAATCCACGGTCCACCATTAACGGAGTACTCCAATCTGGTTCCATCCCATGCTGTTTCGGTTCGGTGGTTGATATAAAAGGACATTTCAGCATTGACTGCATTGGTGAAATCAAACAGCGGAGAGGTTAGTACACAATTCGCATTGTTTCCATATGCGCTGGTGAGGTTAACATCCCAGCATTGCGTTCCGGAGTAGGCGGAGTTGGTGCCACCGAATGCAGGGGTGCCCAGTTGCCAGTTGGTGTTGGTGTTACCGTTATTGGAGGCAGCCCAACCTTGGTTGGGTCCATTGAAATTGTCAAAGTACTGTTGGGAGAAAGAAACTGGAATCACTGGTATACCCACCGATTGGATGCAAAGCGTGTCATTGGTGTTGTCGCCATCTGTTGAAAGTCCGGTGAAAGTGCAAAGGTTGAATGCGCCCACCGGCACATTGAAACAAGGTAGCGTAACGGTTGCGGTTGCTCCTGGAGTTAAAGTTCCGCTGTAATTGCCGGTCACAATGGGGCCGCCGTTTACAGAATAGGAAACTGGAAAGTTGGTTTGGGTGTTTGCGCCGAAATTTTGAACAGTCACCTCTACATTCACACAGCCTCCTGCTGGTGATGATGCACCAGGTAGGGTGTAAGAAACCACCCCAACATCGTTGGCCTGTGGAAGTGAAATACAAAAGTCATCCATGGAAAACCCATCCAAAGTCACAGATCCGTCAGAGGTAAATACGAACCTGAACCAAACCTGGGGCTGGTTATTGAATTGTGGACCTAATTCGATCTCCGATTTGATCCAACCTCCGGAGTTGCCTGTCCATCCCGGTTGGCCACTAGAGATGATTGCAGCATTGTTATACCAATTCACGCAACCGTTACAACCGGCACCCGCTGTCCCGACTACGGTCCAAGGACCATTCAAGTTGGTTGCCCATTCCAATCTAACACCATCCCATGTGTTTTCAACATTACGGTTTTGCCAGAACTCAAGTTTAGCTCCGGCACCAACTGTAAAGCTGAACTCAGGAGACACCAAGGATGTATTCGCATTGTTTGTATAAGATGAATTTAAATTGATGTCCCATGCATTTGGGGTGGAGTGAGCTCCTGTGGTGGCGCCAAAGGATGGATTACCCAATTGCCAAGTTGTTCCCGATGTAGCTTGGGGCACCCACGGTATGCCTGCAATATCAAAATTGTCGCAATAAGGAAAGGTAACCCCGGCTTGTGCAGTAAAACAATTGGTGTTTGAAGCGTTGGGGCCAGGGAAGTAAGTTGTGTTTTGACAACCTGAAGCGTCAATGGCTTCGATGTAATAGCAAACATTATCTCCAGCTTGAACAGCAGGAATATTGGCTGTGTAATTGGTTCCGACTGTGAAAGTCATTGGAAGGGCTGTTACGGAACCGCCGTTGATACTGTAGTAAAGTGTGACGGAATTCAATCCTGATTGATCATCTGCATCAGCGTTGATGGTGTATGGTCCAAGATTGAATACGGTGCTTGGATAGGTTGGTGCTGTTTGGCTCAAAGTAGGATTCACCAATTCGCAAGCTGCACCTACAACTTGTATATCATCAATAAACCAACCATTTCGTCCACCTGATCCGTTGTTGTTGCCATCCGCCAATACAAATCTCAATCTTACATCAGCTTGGTTACCCACTACCGAAATATCGAACGACTCAGTTTGCCACCAACTAGCCACTGGAACAGCTGGTGTACCTGGTTGCCAAGCGGCGTAGCTTGCCTCTTGGAATTTACTGCTCTGGGTTTGGAATAGCCCTGTCCCCAAATAGGTACAGTTATTTGTCCCCAAATTCGGATTGTTATCTATGAATTGAATCCAGGTTGTACCTCCATCAATAGAGTATTCAATGGTTCCGCCATCAAAAAACTCAGCTTTGCAAATGGACTTAAACGAAAGCGTGACAAAAAACAACCCTGAAAGATTCATAGAATTGGTTGTCAAAAACGAGGATGAACCTGGCGATACACTAGAGCTGTCGCTATTTACTCCGCTAACAGACAGTCGATTGTTGATGAACCATCCTGGGTTGCCGCTGGAGGTAGTGTTTCCAGGAGGAGTTTCAAAATCCTCGCTGAAAACGGTAGTTTGCGACAAGGTTGTGGATGCGCTAAGTGTTAAGCACAATAAGCTGATGATGAGTATTTTAATTCGCATGTGTGTGATGTTTTTCAACTTAAGTCTTTTGGTGTGTGAACGGATAAAAGTAGCCACATTTTTTTATGCATCAAATAGCGTTGGTTAGTTTTTACCAAGGTGTCGGTAAATAAAAAAGCCACACTATTGTGTGGCCTCATTTTGCAAGGGGAGTGAGCAATTAATGCATCCATGATTTGTAATAGGAGTCATCGGATATTTTAACAGCCTCTTCTGTTAGCCAAAGTGGTTTAAAAGTATCTATCATAACAGCGAGCTCTTTGGTCTCTTTGGCTCCAATTGATTTTTCGACTGTTCCTGGATGTGGCCCATGTGGAATTCCCCCTGGATGTAAAGTAATTTGACCTCTTTTTACATTGGTTCTGCTCATAAAGTCACCATCAACATAATACAGTACCTCATCCGAATCGATGTTGCTGTGGTTGTAGGGCGCCGGTATAGCCAAAGGGTGATAGTCGTAAAGTCTTGGAACAAAGGAACATACGACAAAATTATGAGCCTCAAAGGTTTGATGTACCGGAGGTGGTTGATGAACACGACCAGTGATAGGCTCAAAATCGTGGATAGAGAATGCCCATGGATAATGATATCCATCCCAGCCAATGGCATCGAATGGATGTGTACCATATATGTAGGTGTAAACAATGCCCTGTTTCTTAATTAAGACTTTGAAGTCACCTTTTTCATCGTGCGTATTCAGGTTTTGGGGTTTTCTGAAATCCCTTTCGCAATAGGGCGCATGTTCCTCCAACTGGCCATATTCATTCCTATATCTTTTGGGAACCTCAATCGGACTGAATGACTCGACAATGAGCAGTCGATTGTTCGTGTCGTTGAATTCCAATTGGAATATGGTGCCTCTTGGTATCACAACATAATCTCCATAAGAAAACGGAATGCTTCCATAAAGGGAGTGAAGTGTTCCGCTTCCTTCGTGCACGAAAATCAACTCGTCAGCATCTGCGTTTTTCAAAAAATAGTCTTTGATCGACTTCCTGGGCGCTGCCAACGAAATTTGTAAATCGTTGTTGACAAGGACGCATTTTTTACTCTCGATATAGTCATCCTCGGGTTGCACATTAAATCCCAGTAGGCTGTAGGCGCGAAGTGACCTTTGATGTGCTATTTTCGGCTCCCTTGAAAAGGATTCACCTAGCTCTTTGACAATAGTAGGAGGGTAAAGGTGGTAAATAAGGGAGTAAACATTAGAAAACCCGTGAGTGGAAAACAGCTCCTCAGAATAAAGACTGCCATCTGGCTTTCTGAATTGGGTGTGTCGCTTATGCGGAATGCTCCCAAGTGTATGATAATGAGGCATAAATATGTAATTTGTGTTGCGAATTTATGAAATATATGCCCTTCTATGTTGATTTCGGTCATGCCCTGAAGAGCTGTTCGAACAAATATTTATTGTCAGTTTCTGTCAATAGCTTTATTGTTGTACCTTTGGCTTGTCGGATTTTGGATTGTTTTCAATCTAACTTTCCATACCGCGATTAAACTTTTTTAGCAATGAAACTCGTCAATTATCTTGAATTCGGAAAAGAACAACTCGGTTTGGTCATCAATAACCGAGTATATAATTTGAAGCTTGCCGCCTCGGTTAAAACTTCAATCAAGATGCCCGATACCATGAAGGAGTTTCTCAAGTCAGGTCCGTTGGTAATGTCAGTGGCTCGGGAAATAGACCAATTGATCAAGGATGGCAAGATGGGCACCAAATCCTATGAATTGGATAAGCTCCAAATTTTGGCTCCTGTTTCTAGGCCCGCCTCCTTGCGCGATGGTTATGCATTCAGACAGCATGTGGAAGCTGCTAGGCGAAACAGAGGTGTGGAGATGATTCCTGAATTCGATGAATATCCTGTTTTCTATTTCAATAATCATAGGTCGGTAGTTGGTCCAGGAGATGTGTTTTGCATGCCCGACCATTTCGACAAGTTAGATTTTGAATTGGAATGGGCATGTGTCATAGGAAAGAAGGGAATAAACATCAAGGCTGAGGAAGCCTCAGACTATATTGCAGGTTTCATGGTCATGAACGACATCTCGGCCAGAACTTTGCAAATGGAGGAGATGAAACTCAACTTGGGTCCTGCTAAAGGAAAGGATTTTGCAACGGCATTGGGTCCATTGTTGGTTACGCCAGAAGAGTTAGAGCCGTTCAGGGTTGAACCTAAGTCAGGTCATGCCGGGAAAAACTATAATCTTTCCATGAAATGTTGGGTGAACGGAGTTCAAGTCTCCGATGGTAACACATCAAGCATGGATTGGACTTTTGAAGAATTGATTGAAAGGGCATCCTACGGCGCTTACATTTATCCCGGAGATGTGATTGGTTCGGGAACTGTTGGAACTGGTTGTTTTTTGGAGTTGAATGGAACGGGATTGCTTAACGACCCCAAAAACTTCAAACCTCAATGGCTTCAGGAAAACGATGTTGTGGAAATGGAGGTGGATCAATTGGGTCGATTGACCAATACCATGCGCAAGTTTGATAGCGACTTTTCCATACTTGCCCGTAAAAAAAGAACTTCCTAAAGCCTTTTGCCTCCCTTTCGGCTTTCCTATCTTTGGGTGAAAAGTAATTCATTCATTGCAAGAGGAAATCAAGGGCAAGGTAGTTGGTTTCGACCAAGCCGCTGAAAACAAGGAGATTTTAAAGAGATACAGGTCCCTGTTGCGGTCCTGCAAGCAGCACATAGATAAAACGGATCGCAAGCAAATCCGTTTGGCTTTTGATACAGCTCTTGAGGCTCACAAGGAAATGCGTCGCCGTTCAGGCGAGCCTTATATATACCATCCCATTGCCGTAGCTCAAATAGCCTCCGAGGAAATCGGACTAGGTGCAACGGCTATTGTTTGTGCACTGCTTCACGATGTAGTAGAAGATACCCATCTTACGCTGGAGGATGTTAGAGGCCTTTTTGGTCCCAAGGTGGAGAAAATTGTGGACGGACTCACCAAAATATCTGGTGTATTCGATCATACATCATCGCTTCAGGCCGAGAACTTTCGTAAGATGCTGCTTACGCTCTCTGATGATGTGCGTGTAATTCTCATAAAGTTGGCCGATCGCCTGCACAACATGCGTACCCTCGGTTCACTGGCTCAGGAGAAACAATTGAAAATTGCATCGGAAACCGCGTATCTGTATGCGCCCTTGGCCCATAGATTGGGGCTCTATGCCATCAAAACCGAATTGGATGATTTGGCTCTGAAATTCACCGAGCCAGAGGTTTACAAATCCATCGCACGGAAGTTGCAACAAACCAAAAAAGATCGCGACAAATTCATCTCTGATTTCATCAAGCCTCTGAGAGATGAGTTTGAAAAGCAGGGGTTCAAGGCAGAGATCAAAGGAAGGCCGAAATCCATCAACTCCATTTGGAATAAGATGAAAAAACAGCAGGTTCCTTTCGAAGAGATTTATGA
>JBKCHO010000066.1:0-18229 GCA_046302815.1 Bacteroidota bacterium
ACAAACGGCTCGAATAGCACCTCTTGCTCACCATCCAAAGACTCCAGCAACACATGTGTGTTTGCTTCTGAAAAAAGCTGATTGAGAACCGACAGTAATTCCTCTGGATGGTAGACAATCTTGCTGGAAATTCGCAGTGGAAGTCCAATCCCCTCTCTTATATCAGCAATAGACCTAACATATTCCACTTTTGCAGCGTAGTCCAAAACATTCCATTCGGACTGCAAAATCTTAAGCATGAAAAAAGACCTGTTGAGGGCCTTGGAGAACGCCATCACATCATCATCTGCAACAAAAGAGACACCTATGGAAGACCCTTGGTTGGCTGATTTGACGACGAAGGGCGCTCCGACCTGAGAGGCTACACTTTTCATTAACGAGGCTGGATCGGTGCAATCAAGCCACTGCTTTCTGGATATGGAATTATAGGATGGTGTCTTAAAGCCATTCAAAGCCATCAGCCGCTTCTGTAAAACCTTATTCATCCCCACAACGGAGGAATAGATACCAGTGCCGGTGTATGGTATTCCATAAAACTCAAAAAGCCCCTGTATCCTGCCATCCTCACCATTGGAACCATGAAGACAAAGAAATGCGATGTCAATAATGGTAGATAAAGAAGATGGTTCAACTCGAGTACCTAATTTCTGAGTCAATCGCAATTGGGAAGCACGATCCAAATCGCCAAGATTTTCAGCATATACCTGATAGGAATTGGGGGATGGCTCTAAAAGATCAAAAGGAGGATAAAAATCCCTTATGCTTCCCTTGTAAATGAACTCCCAATTAAGCAAAATGAAGTTTCCAAACGAATCAATGAAGATGGGTACAGCCTCGAACTTCGACTTGTCCAGATTATCATAAACTGTCCTGCCCCCTGCAAAAGAAATTTCTCTCTCTCGGGAATTGCCCCCGAATATGACTCCGATTTTGATCATTAGCTACAAAGTTAACAAAATTGAAGGGCTTAAAATGACAGTGACAGGGCTGCCAAATCCCTCTTTTCAACATGAAAACATCGAAAAAATCAGGTATTCGCACCCAACCAGTCGACCATTTGTCTGACAGCATTATACCGATGACTAACGCTGTTTTTAGTATCCATTGGAAGTTCGGAAAACGAGCTCCCATAACCCTTAGGAACAAAAATGGGATCATAGCCAAATCCACCTTCACCCAAAATTTCATTGGTGATATGACCATCAACCACGCCTTCAAAAGAAACCTCTTCGTTATTGAATATCAAAGCTATACAGCAAACAAAACGAGCTTCCCGCTCCCTGCAATTTCGCATATCATGAAGCAACTTCTCCATATTTTGCTTTGAAGTGGCACCTTCACCAGCAAACCGAGCTGTACGCACACCAGGCTGTCCGCCCAAACAAGCAACTTCAAGTCCAGAATCATCAGCAAAAACAGACATTCCAGTTCGTTCATGAACAAAACGAGCCTTTGCCAAAGCATTCTCCAAAAAAGTGGTGCCGGTTTCAGGTATATCATCCATAATCCCTACCTGCCTCATGCTTCGAACTGAAATCCATGAGGGTAGTATAGCAGACATTTCTACAGACTTGTGGGCATTGGAAGAACAAAAAACCAAATCTATCATTTCGAGAGCGTCAATTTTTGGTGAGCTGATTTAAAACCACTCAAAGTTTATCTTTTGAGCCATGTTTTGGATCTTAAATACCTAATACCTCGCTTGGAAACGAAAAGATGGATATCTGACAAGCAGGACCAAACATGATAAAGCCTGAGTAGACCGAAGGAGTTTTTCAAGGACTGAAGGTGAATATCTATGTACTGTTCTACAAGAAAACCATCCAGGTCGGCGATTTCTGTAGGGCTCAGTTTTTCCTTTTCTATGAATATCGATCGTAATCCATCAAGATTTCGCATCGATTGCTTGATGAGGGCAGGTGGAACATTGAAATTGATCCTGTTGGTCATCACCCTCTGAACAAAATAATCATACTGTTTCAAGAAATATTCATTGATATTTCTAAACGATATTCTGTTGTGGGTGGAAATCTGAATACTTTCATAACGATGCGATACACTTTGAGAATTGTTGCGAAGCAAATACAAAGGTTCTTCCAAGTTCCTGAATCGCTTCCCCTTCAAAAGCAATCGACTGAATATTTCATAGTCTTCTGAATGCAAATATTCTTCATCAAAGGGCTCATCCCTAACTAGAGAAGTACGAAACACCACGCAGGGATGTAAAACGGGAGTGCAGAAAAATGAAACGAACTTCAATGCTTTTGAAGTACAAGCTTTTGGAAATACGCGCTCCAATCTATGCCCAGATTCGGAAAGCGTGAAACATCCTGCGGAAACCAAATCCACCTCCAGGTCGCGTTCCAATTCTTGGACAAGCAATTCAACCCTATTGGGCATGGATATATCATCAGAATCCATTCTTGCAATATATTTTCCATTCGCCAATTGACATCCCTTATTTAGTGTCTTAATCAAACCCATATTCATCTCATTGAAATGTGGTTTGATTCTGGAATCCAATGATGCATAATGACTGATAATATTTGCAGTGCCATCAGTGGATCCATCATCAATGGCCAAGATCTCCAGATTCGTATAACTCTGGTTCAGGATTGAATCAAAAGCGTCGGCCAAAAACCGAGAGGCGTTGTAGCATGGCATGAGTACAGTAACCAGAGGGGTCGCCACCGCATTAGTCTGCTCTTTCGCTACACTATTCATGAGTTCAAAAATAGGATTTGATTGGTAATATGACTAGGCTCCCGTTAAGGATTTATATAAACGATCGAGCGCCTTGAACTTTTGTAAATGACCATAGTCCCTGACAACGGCATTCCGAGCTTTGGTAACCATGTCGGCATTTAAATCCTTATGAATAAAAATCGAACGAATAGCTTCCTTGATTGAATTTGCATCTTTATAGGGCACCACTATACAATTCACTCCGTTTTCGACTAGTTGATGTGCGGCTCCACTTACCGTGAAGACACATGGCACCTCAGACGCCATAGCTTCGATATAAGTCTGACCAAAAGCCTCAGCCGTAGGACTGACCGGAACATGAACAAAGCAATCGAACAAACGGTAAAGTGCAGGCATATCTTCTTCGAATTTGACTAATCTGTAATTCCTGGGTGGAATAGAATGAAGCAACTCCAAGATGTTGTTCTCGTATGGTCCACTAGCGTTTGCTAAAATCATCACGGCATCGGGATCATCCTGCAAAAGCTCCTTGAAAGCAGATATAATGTACTGAATACCTTTCCAATCGATGAAGCGACTTACCACTCCGATGACACGACTTACACCATCTAAGCCATATTTTGTTCTCAGACTGGATACACGGGCCTGGGTAACAGCCCCTTTTCCGAAAGAATCAACGTCGATCCCATGGGGTATAACAATGACTTTTGATTCAGGAACCCCCTCCCATTCCACAAGAATTTTTCGGACAATTGAAGACACAGCTACGATTTTATGGGCCAATTTATTTACAAGCTTGTCCATTAAAACAGCTAGCTTACTTGTATTGTGATGAAAATCGGAATGGTGACGAGTAACTAGCCGAACAGGTGTACGAGCCAAATACGAAGCTATCATTCCAGTTATGGATGTTTCAAAAAGATGGGTGTGCACAATATCGAATCGCTCCTTCCTTATCGTTTTGTACAATTTATATGTGAGTCCAAGCAAATCCGATTTACCGGAATATCCATATCGATATACAGGAAATCCCTTCGATTCCAAAAAACCAGCCAAAAACCCCTCAGGCTTTCGGACCAATGCAAAATGTAAATCATATTCATTACGGTCCATATACATGGCAAACCACTCATGCTCGAGGGCTCGATCCAAATTATATACAACTACAAGCACTTTTATCCTACTCATTGTCGCGAAGGAATTTGAATTTGCAGCCTTTCAAAAACATTTCCGATTATTTTTTCGTAGGAGATAGATTCCAGATACGCATCCACTTTGGAACTATCTAAAACGATTTCATTCTCCAGTAAACTTCGAATGAAATCCAAGTAAGATTCAGCATCAATGGCATAATAAATAGCCTTGCCGACCAATGATGGGATTTCGCAATCGATATTTGTAACAACAGGCTTATGGCAGGCAAGATAACTTATGACCTTGAGTGGCGTACCGAATATTCTATCCTTTTTCAAAACCTTGCCCGTAGTATCATATGCAATGAGACAAACAGAAGAGCTTCTAAGAATAGGTAAGTGCTTTTCGGGTGGCAAAGGTCCGGTCCATTCCACATTAGATAAGCCACAGAGCTCTTTGAACAAGTCTGCTCGATCATTCATTGAAGTTTTATCCGGACCAATCAAGACAAGCTTTCTATTGGGAAAATTATTGGCAATCCGTATGAGCAATTCGTAGTCGACATCATTCAAGAAGGAGCCCAGCAAAACTATAGAGCCTTGATAATTTGTGTTAATCTCAATATTTTTTTCTGAATGAGAACCACTGTCATATCCCTGACCAAAGTGTACGGTTTCAGGATTCAACTTCAGATAATGAGACATATACCTCGAGCTTACAGAAATCACCAAATCCGAATTAACAGCCAAATATTCGTCGAAATTCAAGTTGGCAACAGGGTCAATAACATGGTATAGGTGTTTTACAAATTTTGCTTGCTTGTACAAGTAAACAGACCTATACCTGTCGAAGTGCCAAACCACAGATGGATTTGTCCGAGACAACCCACGGGTAATATTGGCTACAAAAGCCTGTGTTATTCGATCGTTCAACCAAACTGAAAAATTACCCAGAAAGGAGGGGATCACATTCAGATATTTAACTACCAAAAGGCTATCCGAGATTCGCTTGGCACTTTTTCTAGGATATAAAATATTCAACAGTCCCCACGGCGATGGCGGATCTATGAATACAACATTCATCATTTTTGACAAATGATGCGCGTAGTGTAGCTGGGTATGCCAAACATCGCACCATGGCTCATCGGAGGTGATGATTACAAAGGGATTATCATTATCAAATTGAGGATACCTATGGGCCGACATGGACTATTGCGGAATCAATCACCAATTTGAATGGAGACCTTACCGGGATAAACGCTGTTCAATTGCGGATTGATGAACTTTCCGGTTCCAAAAACATCCTTGGGTTCCAATTTGAAACTGATTACATTTTCACAAAAAACAGGATTGGAATTCTCCTCAACATATCGCACATCCATATAATAGGTACCATCACCATAAAGAGGAAGCTGGTCTATTTGGAAATGAATAGTTCCCGACCCATTTCCTTTATCTTGCAAACGAATACCCAAATCTTGAACACCAATCGTAATCAAAGGCTGGAAATAACTGTCCTTTAAGGTTACAGTGATATCGATTTCAGATCCGGGTTTGATACCGATGTAATCAAATTCAACCATAAATGGGTCACCTGCGAAGAAGAGATAGGAAGGCTGTCCATTCCGCATCAACCGTCCTGTGGCAATACCCGTTGAATGACCTCTTTTGGCGGGATGTTTGGAAAAATCGTAGGTGCCAGGTGTATCGTTCCATGAAGTCGCAATACTCATATATTTGTCGATGCCCTCCCCTACTCCTCCTTGGTATTTTATCTGACCTTTATCCAGCAAGACAACCGATTTACATAGGGATCTTACAGCTGGCATGTTGTGGGAAACAAAAAGTACTGTTCGACCGCTTCGGGTCACATGCTCCATTTTATCGAGACATTTTTTTTGAAAATCGATGTCTCCAACAGCTAAAACTTCATCTATAACTAATATCTCCGAATCCAAAAAAGCTGCTACTGAAAAAGCCAATCGCAACTGCATTCCACTTGAATACCATTTCAAGGGAGTATCTAAAAACTTCTCGACGCCGCTGAAATCGACAATCTCATCGAACTTAGAATCGATTTCGGTTTTGGTCATCCCCAAAAGGGAACCGTTGAAGTAAATATTTTCTGATCCGGTAAGCTCGGGATGGAAGCCGGTGCCCACTTCCAACAAGCTTGCCATACGACCACGGGTAATGATGGAGCCCTTGGTTGGAGGAGTGATTTTAGAAAGTATTTTGAGCAAGGTTGATTTACCGGAGCCGTTTCTACCAATGATGGCTAGAGACTCTCCCCTTTCAACCTTAAAGGAAACATCCTGCAACGCCCAGAATTCCTCATCATTCGATTTGCGTCGCTTATAAAAACCGGTCAGTTTATCGCGCAACGAAAGGTATCCAGCACTGTTATCATGTCGAATCATGAACATTTTGGAAACACCTGAAATCTCAATTACCGGCTCACTTGCTGACATGATTGGGGGTTTATTCTATAGTGTTATAGATAGGACTCGAACATTAAGCATTGTCGGCAAAATAGGATTCCGACTTTTTGAAATACAGTACACCAAAAGCTAAATATAAAACTGCGCAAATACAGCTCACGACCATAACCAACCCTTCAACAGGAGGTCCACCCATGGAATATCTTAATAAACCAATGGCACCCGTAAGCGGATTGAGAGCCATAAGAATTCGGGCAATAGGATCCGTGACAATACTCGCTGGGTAAATAACGGGGGAAAGAAACAACAGTACTTGTACCGAGTAAGGTATGACATATTTGAAATCACGGAATTTGATGTTAAGAGCAGAGAGGAATGATCCCAGTCCAAAAGTGGTAAGGGTAGTGATTATCACAGCACCAAGAAGAGCCGGAATGAAAACAAGTAAATCTATCGGGACTTGATAAATCAATAAAACGACGATGTAAATCATGAACGCCATGAGGAAATCAAAAAGCGAAACCATCACAGCAGAAACTGGAATTATCAATCGTGGAAAGTAAATCTTCTTGATGATATGGGCATTGTCGAGAATACTATTACTTGCTGAGGTCAAACCAGTGGAAAAAATATTCCAAAGCAACAACCCTGTTAGCACAAACACAGGATAAGGCACATTGCCTGATGGGACGCCTAACTTCTTTCCAAAAAAGAAGGTAAACAGTACCATCATTAGCATTGGTTGCATTACAGCCCATGCAAAGCCTAAAACAGTTTGCTTGTACCGAACCTTAATGTAACGGAGGGTATAATAATAAAACAGCTCCCTGTATCTCCAAAGCTCCTCTATTCCAAATCCAAATTTGGAGTAGGGCTTAATTTCCTCGTAAATGACCCTGTTGGCGGGCATAAGCAGAATGTTGTTAGCAAGAGGTCAAATTTAACTTAAAAGTGCCCATAGGTTCCGATTGTTTAACTTAGCGTTTGTTAACAGCAAATACAAGTCGCTTGTTATTGATTAACAGCACTATACAAAGTTTATCCATCCGGCTTAGTAAGGACGAAAGACCTCAAATACACATTCCGAAAGTTTAAAATCGCTCAGAACCATGTGTGGCATTGCCGGATTTTATTCAACCAAAGGGTACTTTAAGCATGACCAAGTAAAGGTTATGACAGATAGGCTTACCCACCGAGGTCCTGATTCTGGTGGATCATTTCATGATGATGTTTGTTCACTTGGTCACCGTCGATTAAGTATCATTGACCTTTCCAACCGAGCTTCACAACCGATGCATTCTGCAAATGACAGGTATGTGATTGTATACAACGGTGAAGTTTATAACTACAGGGAAATTGGTGCACGGTTTGGAAAAATTAACCAAGATGAAAACAGTTTTGCTTTCAAATCAGCTTCCGATACGGAGGTTTTATTGGAGGCATTTGCCAGATACGGCCCTGACTTCGTCCAGGAGCTCAATGGAATGTTCGCATTCGCGATCTACGACAAGCTTGAAAAGGAGCTTTACCTGTATAGAGATCGGATTGGCATTAAGCCCCTTTATTACTACTGGGATGGAACTAACTTTGCTTTCGCTTCAGAACTGAAAAGCATCACCTGTCTTGAGCAAATACCCTTGGAGATCAACCACTCGGCAATAAACAGGTATCTTCATTTCGGGTACATTCCTGCTCCACACTCCATTTACAAAAACATTTACAAACTACCCAGTGGATCCATGATGAAAATCGGATCCAAAGGGATGGAAACAAAAAAATATTGGAGCATACACAACAAAATTTCGAGCAACATTATCACGCGACAAGACCAGGCTATGGTGAAAATAAGTGATTTGTTGATCAGCTCTGTCCAATATCAATTGAAGAGTGATGTACCTTTTGGAGTATTCTTGAGCGGGGGTATTGACTCCAGCCTGATAACAGCTCAGGCGACCATGCTTTCAAGTATCAAAGTGAATACTTTTTCCATCGGTTTCGAAGAGAATAGCCACAACGAATCTGAATATGCAAAAGCTGTTGCCAATTATCTGGGTACTGCCCATCATGAATTCATCATCTCCTACAAGGATGCGCTTAAATTGATTGACACCATTACCGATACCTATGATGAACCATTTGCTGATTCATCTTGTATCCCAACGATGTTGGTATCCAAATTAGCCAGTCAATATGTTCGAGTAACATTATCAGGTGAAGGAGGTGATGAATTATTTTTCGGATATGGTGCGCATGTATGGGCCGACCGACTATCCAATCCGCTTGTACAAGCGATTCGTAAACCCGCATCCAAAATAATGGAAGGTATGTCATCCAGATATCAACGCATCGGAAGACTCCTGGATTACGACAACCCGAAATCGCTACGAAGCCATATATTCTCCCAAGAGCAATATCTGTTTGCCGAAAAGGAAATACCCGGACTTCTGAAAAACCAGACGGATGTGGAAATTTCAGAATCTGAATTGTTTTTCTCTGGAAACTACAAACGATTGGCAATTGACCCTATGGCTGAGGGTGGAATCAATGTACAGGAAAGGAAACTGAAAGCGGTGGAGCTACAAGCCCTTTATGATGTGGAGAACTATCTGCAGGATGATTTGCTGACCAAAGTTGATCGTGCCAGTATGAAATATTCGATTGAGACTCGCGTGCCTTATTTGGACCATAGGATTGTGGAAATGGCATTGAACATATCCCCTAACTTAAAGTACCGGAATGGGGTCACCAAATACATTCTAAAAAAGGTGTTGTATCAATATGTTCCAAAACATTTGTTTGACAAGCCTAAACAAGGCTTTGCCATACCACTGAACAAATGGCTTAAAACATCTTTAAAATACCTTATTGACCACTACTTATCTGAACAAACCGTAAATCAATTTGGTGTCCTTCAATATGACGCTGTTAAGGCGTGCAAAGACGCATACTTTGGCAAGTCTGAGTTCATGTATAACAGACTTTGGCAGATGATTGTGTTGCAAATGTGGCTCGAGAAATTCTATTCGGGAAAAAGGTAACAATCTAATTCTTTTAATGATTTTAACTTAAGAGCCGAAATCAGGCATCAGCTTCTTGCTGCTTTTTAATGTACAAATGTCTTATAATGTACATAGAAGCTATGAAAAAGGGCAAAACTGGTATACGATACCTTACCAGACTTCCAAAGTTACTGGTTGAAATACCTACGGAAAAAGCAAAAAACAAACTAAAAATCAGAGCAAAGGAGAGCAAGTGGTTCTTATAGATAATAGGGAAGGCACCAAAAAGCCGTGTTTTTATCAAAACCCGTATGGTAAATATCATCATGATGAAACACTCCAATCCCGAAATCAACATTACCAGGTTATTTGCTTCCCAAAGATAGGGTCTAAACAATGCAAGATTGATGGCCACAGGAGCCTTGGAAAGCATACTGGGTATAGTCGCCTCAAATTCCCCGATATCGACACTATTACCTTTGTAGTAGTCAGCTTTCAAATCCTGATTGGTAATAACAGCTCGATCCAACACACTATCGAGCGAATACAAACCCAACAAGCCACTCATGTTGGCAAGCAGTAAGTAACCGCCAAGCACACCGACTGATAAAAGAAAAGGACCCGTTAGAAATTTTATGACCTTATTCTTCATCCCTATTACTTGCTTATTTACTATCCAAATTATGGAACCTGGAAGCAAGGCGAAAATGATATAGGGCTTGATTTGAAGAATCAAAAATGAAGCTAAAAAAATAACAACTGCATTGGAAAAAAACTTCTCCCGAAGTATGAAAATCTTGTAAAATGAATAGGTATAAAACCCGATGCAACTAAGTGTAATGGTGTCTTTCAATAAACCAGATCCCCAGAAAAAAACACTAGGTATAAACAGAAATGCAATTGCCATCTCCTTTTTCAAATCAGGAAATTCGGTTATAAATACCTTGTATAATCGCCAATTTCCAAAAAAAGACATCAAAGCGAAAATAAGGGTTGTAACAATGAAGCTCCCTCCGCTTAATAAAACGATAGGTGCGGCCACCCTTACCACGAAAAATGTGGGCTGATCTTTGTAAAGGGGAAATCCGGTTTCACTTGTAAATATGTACTTTGTTTCGGGGACATTTCCCTTTAACATGACTTCAACAAAGCCACCTGGATTACTTATAAGCAATTTAGAAACCAATGTGGCATCACGGAAATAGTTCAGCGTATCGCCACCACCATAGTATATGGCATAAATGAAACAAAGAGAAAGTCCTCCTAGAAGCTTACAATATAATCCCCTAGAAAAATATTCATACTCCGGAAACTTTTCAACCCTACTATATTTTGTTACCCGCCCGTATATAATTAATCCGAATAAGAAGAGCGGACCATAAAACAAATCCACAACGGAAAAATAGCTCATCAGTTTACAATATTCCTATTACTTCAAATATATGCATAATGAAGTGCCACAGAGGAAACGAATTTGAGGACTATGCGCAATCAAAACTTGTAATCAAGTTAAATGCCACCCCCATAATGATAGTTATATATCTATCATTCAATTATATACAAAGTATTTCAAATCATAAAAAAGGTCATCTTTAGCTTCTTTACATTAGGTATCTTTGCAACAAACATCAACAATTATGAAAACAAATTCCATTGTATTAGCAGGTATCTTGGCTATTTCAACCTTGACTTCCTGTGATGCTCAAAAAAACGGCAAAGCCAAATTAACATCTCAAATCGACTCGGTTAGTTATGCTATCGGAGCCGACATCGGCAAAAACCTTAAGAGAAGCAATCTCGAAAATGTTAACCTCGAGGTCATGATGAGCGCCATGAAGGACGCTTTCAAGAACGATAGTCTAATGCTTACTGACCAGCAATGTCAAGACATAGTTACTGGCTATCTGCAACAGCAACAAAATAAGAAGCAGTCTGAGAATGTGGAGAAAGGAAAGAAATTCCTCCAAGAAAACGCCAAAAAAGAAGGTGTTACCCAATTGGCTTCTGGACTTCAATATTCTGTAATCAAAATGGGAACTGGCCCCAAGCCCTCAACAACTGATGTGGTCAAAACACACTATCACGGAACACTCATCAACGGTAAGGTTTTCGATAGCTCCGTAGATAGAGGAGAACCTGCCGTATTTCCAGTTAACGGGGTTATCAAGGGATGGACAGAAGCTTTGCAGCTAATGCCTGTAGGTTCCAAATGGAAATTATTCATACCATCAGACCTTGCATACGGTGAGCGTGGTGCCGGAGGAGATATTGGACCTGGTGAGACCTTGGTTTTTGAAGTCGAACTTCTGTCGATTGAGGCTGCTCCAAAGGAGTAAAAGTTCCCATATATAAACTAACAAAGCCGCTTCTATGAAGCGGCTTTTTACTTTTATGAATGTATTCGATCGTTTGGTAAAGTGAAATGAAATACCGCACCGCAACCCCTCTCCGACTCTATCCATATTGAACCACCTGAATCCTCCACCATTTTCTTTGCTACAGGGAGTCCAACGCCTGATGACTCATAACCTGATTCACCCAATGTTTGAAATAATCTGAACACCTTGGATTGATCGCAAGGAGCGATACCAGGACCATTATCGGAAATACTGAATCGAACATATCCATCCTCTTCCGAAACTGAAATAATCACCTCAGCCCTCTGCTTGTCATTATGCTTGATGGAATTTGATAAAAGATTCTGCAAAACTTGTCCGACAACCAATCGTGTACTTTTAATCACAGGCACAGACGATTTGACCATAAACTTTGTTTTCCGTCCTACATCTACTGTCTCAATGACCTCTTGAATCAAATCATCCAGACTAATCCATTCCTGCGTTGAATCGAGATTGCCGTTCTTGGAATATTCCAGCATATCGCGGATAAGATTTTCCATCTTTATGATTTGCCTGTCCATCATATCCAAATGAGTCCTGCCCTCTTTGTTAAGCTGACTAGAGCAATCCTCACGCATCCAACCAGCCAGATTTCTAATCCCTCGCAAAGGGGTCTTTAAATCATGCGAAACCATGTGCGCAAACTCCCGCAATCTTGAGTTTGAGTTTTGAAGTTCGATTCCCTTTTGTCTAATAATCTCATTTTGCAACGACATCTGTTTGTTCGAACGCAGCAACTCCGCCCTTGAATCCATGATGGCTCTCAAAGAATAATATCTAGAAACAACCATGACCATACTGAAAACAGCGCAGGCGGCCACCAAAAAGCCTCCATTTGCCATAAATGCTCCAAAAGTCAATTCAGACACCAGGGAATACAAGAAAATGTTTACACCGAATAATAGCAACAGAAAAGTGAAGGCTAATCCTATTGGCCAAAGCAAAACCAAACCCGCACCAACAAAATCGGCAACAAAAGAAAGTGACATCTGCTGCATGTCATCCAAATCGGCATGGCTAAAAAACCAGGAATCCTGAATCACAACCAAGCTTAGCACCATAAAACCAATATTCAAAACCTTGCCATTGTTCTTGACCAAATAAGCCAACATTAGGGCAAAACAGCCAGAAACAATTAATCGTATACCCATGAATTGCTGGAAAAGCTCAGGAGCAGTCAAATAATCAAGTAATCCGAAAAGTGGATTCAAAACCAAAGCAATCAATATACCAGCCCTCAAATATCGAGCTGCAAATCGGTTAAATTCTTCCGATGACTCGCAATTAGAACTAACCAAATTGCCACGGAAAAAAATATTGAGTTTCAGATTGGAAATACCTTGTATAAGTCTTGTCATCCAATATTATTTGAATGCAAGCTATAACCTCAACCAAAATGAATGAGGTAAAAAAACAAGAAACCTTACAAGTACTCAAAAGAAAATCAACGATATCCAGTTACAGAGTAAAAGTAAGCCTGAGATATGTTACTTACTGATTTATAATAAAATACACCACCCCAATCAAAGACCACCTTGTAATATGTGTCTTCAAAACCCGCTCCAAAAATCCGAACCCTCAAAATGGTCTTACCATTTTCTCTGTACTCGTCTACTTTTATCTCACCGGCTAAACCCAATACACTGCCTACAGAATTAGCATTTGTAGAGGTCGAAAGATTTGGTAATGGGTTTGCGCCATTACTTGAACTCCCATTCAATAAATCCTCTTCTCCTCGGTTTAAAACAGGTTCGCTTAGTGATTTTTCATCGTTTCCAGAATCGACATTTGGTTTCATGCTCAATGATTCATCGCCTCCTCCCTGTGATAAAATAGAATTGGTTTCAGAAGTTCCAGATTGTACAGAAATACCTCCAATTCTTTGGTCATCACCAGCAACACCTATGGTGCCACCTCTGGACTCTGAACCTGATGTAGAGTTTACGGTTTGCCTATTTTCAAATCCACCAGAACCATTAGCTTCAATTGGTGGAGTTTCACTTCCTGATGTTTGATTGGTACTTCGATTTTCCGCACCGATTTCAGGTTGAACAGTATTGGATCGCCGATCCTGATCCACACGGCTATTGCGATCTTGCTCACGAGCCAACTTTCGCTCTTCTGCATCTTTTTTTCGCTTGTCGGCATTTATTTTATCCTCCTCTTGCCTCAACCTGTTTTGTTCAGCTACCTGAGCCCGTTGTTGTTCTAGTTGTTTTTCCTGTGCAATCTTCCTTTCCTCCTTTTGCCGTGCCACAATTTCCTCTTCAGCCTTTTTCAATGCAGATTGAATTTGCTTGGTGTAATCTGTATCATAGTCGAAATCATCCAATAATGGATCAAAAAAAATCTTGGCCACTGGCTGATTGAATACGACAATATTCAAGCCTTCATACTGGGGAAAAAGCACAACCTCAAAATTGAAAGGATAGAGCTCTTGGCCAGAACGGCTAGATGGCATATTGGCGTTAAAGGAAATTCTTTTGGTTATGTATCCCTGCTTTGTAAATGAAATCAAATAACTATTGTTCAGTTTGAGTTCCAAATTCATACTTTTCTCACCTGGAACTTCGTTGATTTCCCCAGTAGTGTTATTGTTCAACACCACAGTAACACCGTCTAAGCTACCATCCTCAATTTTAATCCGTACAGGAACCTTCACCCTGCCTTGAGATGAAACACTGTAGGGCAACAAGAATATTAGAGTGAAAAGAGCAATAAAGGAAAAACAAACCCGAAAACTCACTGTCCGAGAATCAATCCATGATTGTATATTGCTGTATAACAAGGCTTTATTGCGACAATAGTGAGAATTCCAAATATACGAAGGTCGAATTTAAAATAGGACATTGGGATATAACAACTTCCATCATCAGTATTGTTAATTTTGGAGTGTGAAAGAATCAATCATCACAATTTTGTTATCAATCCTCGGAGTTGAAGCCGTTTTCTCACAAACGATTCCAATGGAAGAAACGCTAAGCTACATTAATCAGAAATTAGCTCCTCATTCCGAATTGACCGTTGACAGGGGAATTCTTGTAAGTCGATATTTTAAAAACGGACAAATCATAAGAGAAGACCAGGTTATGTGCAAAGACTTGGATATAGCCAGCATAAACTACGATGAGGCTTCTGGCATGTTTTTTGTAAATTGTAAAAACAATGGAAAGTGTGTAGATAGACAAATGTTCATTAGGAAAATACAAAGAGATTATAGTAGGATATCGTTCCCTGTCAAATTGGATCAAAAAGCAGCCAACGGATTGATAAATGCCACAAGGCACATGCTTAAAATGGTAGTTGATTCCAAATACCAATCTACAGAACCCTTTGAATGATGGCAATCATTTACATTATAGCCCTAGTTTCATTTATACCGGCCGTCGCAAATGCCCAAGATTCTACCGCCGCTCAGCATTTTAAGAAAGGAACCTATTTTATGGCCAATGCTGATTACGCATTGGCTATTTCCAGTTTTAGTAAAGCCATCAACTTGGATTCGACTGATGCTAATACCTACCTACAAAGAGGTTTTTGCAGAAATCTGACTAGCGATCACGAAGGCGCCATTGAGGACTTTACCTCATCCATCACACTCAAACCCGATAACCCCTGGGCTCTTGTATCCAGAGGTAGTTCGAAAAACAAGATTGGCCAATACGAAAGTGCCATTATTGACTTCAATGCGGCATTGGAAATTGATCCTAAAGATCAGGAAGCCTATAATAATCGAGGTTTTTCAAAAAAACAACTTGGTGACATGAAAGGAGCCTGCACAGATTGGAAAATATCCAAAAAGCTTGGCAACAAAGAAGCACCAATCATTCTAAAAAATAATTACTGCGACTAATCACTCACAAATAATTTAGCATGAGAACTCCAAAGCTTTTAAACCTGGCAATAATCATCTATTTATTTTTCAATAGCTATGGAGCATTTTCACAAGAGAATAAACCAAATTGTATTTCCAAAGTGAAATCCGAGTGGGGTGAGAATTGTAGTGGATGCCAAAACTCAACAAACAGCTACAGGGCTTTTTTTGTAAACACTTGCGATAAGTCCATGGATGTTAAAATTGCTATCCAGGAAAAATCTCTTCGCTGGAAAACTTATACCATGATGAATGTAGCACCTCAAGACACCATATCAGGATATGCATGCGAGGGAACCGGCAAATTCATGAGTTGGCATAGAAGAGTTGGTGACAAGGGCAGCTTATTCCCTTCGGATGACGAAATAAATCGAGATTACAAATAGTTCTCAGATTTCAAACTCTTGTCCCTTTTCGGGAACAGATATGTTTCCTGAAGCATGATTTGAAAGGATTTTTTTTAAGTGTTCAAATCCTGATTTCTCCCCGTGAACGAGAAAGAATCCTTTTACTTTTTTAAGATCGCACTTTTCTAAAAAACCGATGATCTCGGAATAATCAGCATGAGCGCTGTAGGATTCCATCGTTTCAACACGAGCATGAACTTTGTGTTCTTCGCCAAAAATACGAACCATCTTTTCGCCAGCAGCCAACCTTCCACCAAGACTGGATGGAGTACAATAACCTACTAACAGAATGGTATTGTCTGGGTCTCCGATGCTATTTCGAATATGATGTTTTATCCGACCTGCCTCAGCCATGCCACTAGCAGAAATGATAATGCAAGGCTCCTTTTGTTTATTCAGTTTTTTGGATTGTTGAACATCCGTGATGAAGTGAAGGTTCCGGAAATAAAAAGGATTCTTATCACCCTCCAACATATAATCCCTTATTGTTTCATTGTAGCAATCTATATGCTTTTGAATAACTCTAGTCGTATGAACAGATAATGGACTGTCGATATAGACTTTGACCGGAGGTAACAATCCCTTATGCTCAAGTCGATCCAAGGCGTAAATCAATTCCTGGGTTCGATCCAAGCTAAAAGCAGGAATGATGAGCTTGCCTTTCCTGCGTACACAGGTCTCCATAACCAAATCAAGTAAGCGCTCTTCCGATCCAACAATTGGTTCATGTAGCCTATCGCCATATGTTGATTCGCAGATGATATAATCTGGCTGCGGAAAATCCTGAGGAGAACGCAAAATCTGGTCGCCAGGACGACCGATGTCTGCGGTGTAAAGTATTTTTTTGCCACCTCCCTCGTCTATAGAAAGGTTGATACATGCACTTCCTAAAACATGTCCCGCATCTGTAAAACAAAAAGACACACCAGCTCCCAAGTCTCGCCATTGGTTATATGGCAGGGTTTTAAAGAATGCAAAAGACTTTTCTGCATCTTCCATTTCATAGAGTGGCTTCAATAACGAGTCTCCTCTAGACTCTCGTCTTCTATTTATAAACTCAATATCGGACTCCTGTATGGATGCACTATCGCGCAACATCAACTCACAAAGATCGTAGGTGGCAGGAGTACAATGTATGGTGCCACGAAAACCCTCCTTGACCAATCTGGGAATTAATCCAGAATGATCAATATGAGCATGGCTTAACAATAGATGATCAATCAACATGGGATCGAATCCAAAACTACGATTCAAAGGATCTGTCTCGGATCCCATCCCCTGAAAGAGGCCACAGTCGAGCAGTATACACATGCCCGATTCCGTAGTTATCAAATGCTTGCTGCCTGTTACAGTACCGGCAGCACCACAAAACTTGATTTTCAAAACAGCTTTTATTGGTCTTGATACAAATGTAAAAAATATAAATCGCCCAAAAATCGAATATGAAGAACTAAATTGGCATAATAAAATTCAGAAAGATGGGATTCATGCTAGGTGTACACTGCTCTGTATCAGGAGGACTTGAAAATGCTTTTTCTGAAGCATCTACACTAGATATAGATGTAATGCAGATATTCACAAGAAATCAGAGGCAATGGAATGCCAAGCCTATTTCCGATGAGGAACAAAGGATTTTCACTGAAACCAAGGCGAAAAGCAAAATCAAAACCGCCTTTTCGCATTGTTCATACCTTATCAATTTGGCAGCCGAATCGGACGAAACCAGGGACAAGTCTATTGATGCTCTTTGTCAGGAAGTTGACAGATGCACAGCACTGGGTTTGTCCTATTGCGTTTTGCACCCTGGTGCAGCAGGCACCCAAACTTTCGACTTGGCCATCGAGCGCATAGCAGATGGGTTGAAAAAAGTATTAGACCATTCAAATGGAAGCAAAGTCATGATCCTGTTGGAAAACACGGCTGGCCAAGGAACCAGTGTAGGTGGTCCTTTTGAAAACCTGCGGCAAATTCATGACTTAACCCAATCGGATAGAATCGGCTATTGCTTTGATACATGTCATGCCTATGCTGCAGGACACGATATCAGAACAGATGAAGGTTGTTTCAATACCTTCGAGTCGTTTGACCGAATCCTAGGTTTGAAAAACCTCAAGGCATTTCATTTGAACGACAGCAAGGGCGAATTGGGTTCGCACTTGGATAGACACGAACACATTGGTAAAGGAAAACTTGGAGTAACCCCTTTTCAATACATCATGCGCACTTTCCAAGAAATCCCAAAGGTCATTGAAACAGAAAAGGAAGATGAT
>JBKCHO010000067.1:0-3908 GCA_046302815.1 Bacteroidota bacterium
GGCAAATGCCCAAAATAGATTTTGCTTGATGGTAGTTAAAGTCAATTTTCCTATTCGTATCGCATCCTTTAAGATGTTCAAATCGGCTTGGCGTATCAATACCACATCGGCAGTGTTCAATGCGATGGTGGAGGCCTCACCAAAAGACACACCGATGTCGGCGCTTTCTAAAGATGGAGCATCGTTAATGCCATCACCAAGCATCAATACCTTACCCGAATCACGAAGCTGGTGGATCATCTCCGATTTCATTACAGGTGTTTGGCTATGATAATATTCTGCAATCCCCAGAGATTCTGCTACCCGTTTACAGTTTTCGAACCGATCACCGCTTGATAGGATGCATTTGATACCATTGCTTTGTAACCAATCTACCAAGTCCTTGGCACCTGGTCTGATATAATCCATCAATTTCAAGTAGGCCCGATTTTCGCCATTCTTTTCCAACACCAGATCAAAGCCTTCATTTCTGCCTGATTTGATTTGGTAGCTGTTGCCTTCTGTATCTTCAGCAATCATACCAATGCCCTTGATTTCTTCGACCTTGTTAAAGAGCACCTGGTGCTTCACTATAGGCTTCCAGTTTTCGACCAAGGATTGGGCTATAGGATGACTGGAGTGTTGTTCGATGCCATACATGATTTCAATCGCTTCTAGCTCCTCCATTTCTTGAAGTTTGAGCTCTGCCACTCTGAATTTTCCCGTTGTTAGCGTTCCTGTTTTGTCAAATACAACAGTTTTGATTCCATGAAACTTTTCCAAAGTTGATCCGCCCTTAACCAAAATGCCTTTTCGAGCTGCAATACCCAGTCCCACAGCAACAGCAGTCGGAGTGGCCAACCCCATGGCACATGGACAGGATATGACCAGTACGGCAACGGCATTCATCAGGCTTTCTCCGATGCTTCTTTCCAAGCCCCATAAATTGAAAAAAAATGCAAGCACCGAAATTAGAATCACTACCGGAACAAACCAGGCACTGACCTTATCGCCCAACTTTTGTATTTCGGGTTTGCTTTGTTGCGCCCTCTTCACCATGTCAATTATGGCCGCCAACATAGTGCTTGCTCCTGATTTGCGAACCACGAATTTAGCAGAGCCGTGGGTTACTGTTGTGCCTGTTAGTACCTGGCTACCCATTGATTTAGTTGTTGGAAGGGATTCGCCAGTCATGGCAGATTCGTCTACGAGTATTTCACCCCAGTAAATTTCACCGTCGGCCGGAATGGAACTCCCGGTTTTCAACATGACCATGTCGCCTGGTTTGAGGTCCGATGCGGGAATCGTTTCCACAAGTTCAACCATGTTTTTTCCGATGGTTATTTTTTCCGCTTCACTGGGTTGCATCTGTGCTAGTTCACGAAGTGCGGAAGTTGTTTTCTTGACAGATCGCGCTTCAATCACATTGCCTAGTAAAATCAGCGTGATGATGGTGGATGTGGTTTCGAAAAAGAGAAAGCGATGTGACTCGGGCGTGTCCAAGTAGAGGTACATACCTGTAAGGCTGTAAAAGAATGCTGATGTGGATCCAACAGTTATTAAGACATCCATATTTGGAACCCCGGATTTGATGGAGTTCCATGCACTTTTTCCAAAGTGAATCATACCCAATATGAATACCGGTGTGCAGCATGCCAATTGGAACCAGGGGTTGTGTAGGATAGACCAGCTCATCAACATATGTCCCATTAGGGGCAACGATAATATGGTGCAGACCAATAGATATTGCTCCTGACGGGTTGACGGGAACCTACCTGATTTTACTTCTTGGAGCGATTTATTGCTGCTTCCGGCGACGGAGTAGCCCAAGGATCTGATCCCAGCTTCAATTTCAGGGAGCTTTTCGGGCTCAATCGTAGAAAAAGATACATCACCCGTGGTAAAGTCGACAGAAACATTTTGCAGGCCTTTCTTCTCCAACATACGAGCAACCCCCAGCGCACAATTACTGCAGGTCATACCCTCGACGATGATGTTGGTCTTTTGTTCCACAGGCGATATTCCAATAAGAAGCAAATTTAATCCATTACTCGACCATTAAAATTTTGTAGCACAACAAATTGCAACAATTAGGTGCTTTTGGTACGACAATCCTATTTGCTGATATGCACTTGTCCAACAAATGATTAATTTTGCAGTCCCCAAAAGGGATAGTGGCCTCTGGCCACTGTGATGGTGAATGTAGCTCAGTTGGTTAGAGCGCCTGATTGTGGTTCAGGAGGTCGCGGGTTCGAGCCCCGTCTTTCACCCTACAAAGGAATCCCCGAAAGGGGATTTTTTATTTGCCTGAGTTGAACTCCTCCCAAGTCTTTTCCTTGTAAATGTTCTCACCATAGTAACGAAGGGTGGGGAGTAGTTGCTCAACGGTCATATAGCCCTGTAATGGTTGCGTGGCCAGTGCGAATTTCTCATCCAATATGACATAGGAGGGATACCCCATTTTACCTGATAGCAACGAGACCGCCAATGTGTTCGATTTGTATTGGGCTTCAAAATAAAAAACCTGTTCTCTGAAACGGATGGTGTCTTTGGTCTCTGCGTTTAATTTTACCGGGTAGTAATTTTGGTTGATGTATGCCGATATCGATGAGTCGGCGAAAGTGGATTTATCCATTTTTTTGCACCAGCCACACCAATCGGTGTAAACATCAATAAAAAGCTTTTTGGGGTTCTTCTCAGAGAGAGAAACGGCTTCCTCAAAGCTCATCCATTGGATGGTGGATGGTTGCTGCGATTGGCAGGAAAGTGTTGCTGATGCCATAAGCACCAGCAACACGAATTGTTTTGCATTATTCATGATGGAGTCAATCTTTCTTGGTGGCTATTCGGTACAAAACAAATGCCAATCCAAGGAAGAACGCGGTTCCAAGCAACATATAGCCTCCCTCGCCAATAGCGCCGGTGATGGCATGTTCCATATTTACCATTCCGATTGATTTGGAAATGTTGTCGTTTACGGAGAGCAGCGCAACCAATACTCCTGCAAGAGCACCGCCAGCAACAAGTCCGGTGGCGAACAAGCTGCCTTTTCCAAGCTCTGCATCTTCGGTTTCAGTTTTGTTTTTCTTGGATTTCCAATCAACCAATCCTTTAACCAAACCTCCAGCGAAGATGGGCAGCGTTGTTGAAAGTGGGAGGTAGGCACCTACGGCGAAGGATAGAGCCTTTACGCCGCAAAGCTCCATGGTTATGGCGAGGAACACACCAACCAGTACGAATTGCCAATCGAGGTTGAATGAAAGCAAACCTTTGATCAATGTGGCCATAAGTGTTCCTTGAGGGGCGGGATATTTTTCAGTTCCTATGGCATGTTGAATGCCTTGCGCTACCATCTCTGGTGTAGGGTTGTCGAGTATCTGTACGGTCAAGCCGATAACGATTGACGATACAATGGCTCCAACGAAGAGTGCAATTTGCTGGTATTTGGGCGTAGCACCAACGATATAACCGGTTTTCAGGTCTTGTGAGGTGGCGCCTGCGTTGGCTGCTGCAATGCAGATCATGCCACCAACCACCAAGGCCATCGGTTCATAAATTTTGCCTGTCCAACCCACAGCGATGAAAATCAATGCGGTTCCCATCAGTGTTGCAATGGTCATTCCGGAGATTGGGTTTGAAGAGGAACCGATAATACCAACGATGCGGCTGGAGACGGTAACAAAGAAGAAACCGAATATCACCACAAGCACACCGAGCAGCAATTTACCCAGTATCGTGTCACCGGGAATCTGCGGAAGCAAAGCCATTAATACGACCAACCCGATGCTACCTAATACAACAGTTTTGAAGGATAGGTCATTCTCCGTTCTGGAAACGGCTTTGCCATCACCTTTTTCCTTGATAGAACCAACGCTCTCTTTGAATGATGCAACAATGGTTGGTAAGGTTTTGATGAGTGTAAGGATACC
>JBKCHO010000068.1:0-2809 GCA_046302815.1 Bacteroidota bacterium
ACCATGATCGAGTGGTATGACTTCTACATTTTCGGAAGCTTGGCACCCATCATCGCCACCCAATTCTTCCCGAAGGAAAATCCTACCGCTGCATTCCTGGCCACATTGGCTGCTTTTGGGGTGGGGTTTGTGATCAGACCCTTTGGCGCATTGGTGTTTGGGAGGTTGGGCGATATTGTGGGAAGGAAGCACACCTTCCTGCTTACGCTGCTAATCATGGGTGGCTCCACCTTTTTCATTGGACTGATTCCCGGTTATGAATCCATCGGTGTACTTGCACCCATAATTGTATTTGTGTTCCGTGCACTTCAGGGATTGGCTCTTGGTGGGGAATACGGAGGGGCTGTCATCTATGTGGCGGAGCATGCTCCCGATGACAAACGAGGATACTTCACCAGCTTCATTCAAACCACAGCTACAGTAGGACTACTGCTTTCATTGTTGGTCATTCTCGGTTGCCGCGCATTGCTCTCGACGGATGACTTTAATGATTGGGGTTGGCGTCTACCTTTCCTCTTCTCGTTTTTCCTGGTGATCATCTCCTACTACATCCGAACCAAGATGGAGGAGTCGCCAGTATTCAAGGAACTCAAGGCAAAAGGCCAGACCTCAAAGAACCCGCTTAAAGAGAGTTTCGGCAAATGGTCGAATATGAAGTTCGTATTGATTGCCTTGTTCGGAGCGGTAGCTGGACAAGGCGTGGTGTGGTACACTGGCCAGTTTTATGCGATGAATTTTTGTATCAAAACACTTAGCGTGGATGCCGCTCAAATCCAATGGATGTTGATTCCTGTGCTACTTATCGGAACCCCTTTCTTTATCATTTTCGCCAAATGGTCGGATAAAATTGGAAGGAAGTGGATCATGCTAGGTGGGATGGCATTGGCGGCATGCAGCTATATGTCGCTTTACAAGGAGATGGCCAAGCAAGCGGATTGGAAAACATGGACTCCGGTTGTCAATGAATCAACTGATATAAACTATAAAGAGCAGATTTTTTCCGAAGATTCAAAAGTGACAACAACCCATTTCTACACCAATGGCGGACAAAGAACGGAGGTGATTGAATATGCTGACGCATCGAAAGCCAGCGTACTCAAAACCACCAACACCATCACACTGCCACAGCGGAATCTCATCATCATTGGTATCATCATTTTGATACAACTCTTGTTTGTTTGCATGGCATACGGACCCATTGCTGCGTTTCTGGTAGAACTGTTTCCGCCCCGATTGCGCTATACCTCCCTTTCGCTGCCATACCACATCGGCAATGGCTTATTTGGTGGACTTACTCCATTGATTGCCGAATCGATGGTGGTGAGTACGGGAAACATTTTTTCCGGACTATGGTACCCTGTTTTGGTGGCGGGTGCTACTGTTGTGATTGGGGTTTTTCTGATTAAAGAAAAAAGAAATTGATGCTTCTGTAAGGATACTGAAATCCAAAACCAAGCATCGGTTCGATTTCCCCTTGAATTACTACTTTTGGACATTACCTTTTGATTATGTCCAAGACCACCAAACCCATTACTCCGTTGAAGTTCTCGGAAAGCTGGAAATACGACCCATCGCCCGAGTCGACCGACCACATCAAGATCGACAAGCGGTACGGTCACTTCATCGATGGAAAGTTCGTAAAGCCATCCAATGGCCGTTACTTCACAACTATCAATCCCGCCAAGGAAACGGTGCTTGCAGAAGTAGCCCTGGGTTCCAATGCCGATGTGAACAAAGCTGTTGCGTCTGCACGCAAGGCCTACGACAAGACCTGGTCGAAGATGAAGCCCGCTGAGCGTGGCAAGTACATTTACCGCATCGCACGCATCCTCCAAGAGCGTGGGCGCGAAATGGCCATCATCGAATCCCTCAATGGCGGCAAACCCATTCGCGAATCGCGCGACATTGATATCCCGCTTGCAGCCGCTCACTTTTTCTACTATGCCGGCTGGGCTGATAAGTTGGATTACGCCTTTCCAGGGCGCAAATCACAGCCACTTGGTGTTGCCGGACAAATCATACCTTGGAACTTTCCGTTGTTGATGGCGGCTTGGAAAATAGCGCCCGCATTGGCAACAGGAAATACAGTTGTGCTTAAGCCCGCCGAAACCACACCACTCACCGCGCTCAAGCTTGCGGAAATCATCCAAGACGCCGACCTGCCTCCAGGTGTGGTGAACATCGTAACCGGTGCAGGTGCAACAGGTGCGGCCATCGTCAACCATCCCGGCATCGACAAAGTAGCCTTCACCGGTTCTACTGAAGTTGGTAAAATCATCCAAAAAGCATTGGCTCCCACCGATAAGAAATTCACTTTGGAACTCGGAGGCAAAGCAGCTAACATCATCTTCGAAGACGCCGCCATCGACCAAGCCGTGGAAGGTATCGTGAATGGCATCTTCTTCAACCAAGGACATGTGTGTTGCGCAGGCTCCCGCCTCTTCGTACAGGAAGGCATCGCCAACGAAGTCATCAGAAAGCTCGAGCGACGACTCGAAACCTTGATCATCGGAGATCCATTGGATAAGAACACCGACATTGGAGCCATCAATTCCAAAGAGCAACTCAACAAGATTGATGCATTGGTAAAAGCCGGTGTGAAAGAAGGCGGCAAGATGTTCCAATCAAGTTGCAAATTACCTGGCAAAGGATTCTGGTTCCGTCCGACGCTGTTCACCGGCGTGAGTCAAGCGAGTCGCATCGTACAGGAAGAAATCTTCGGACCGGTACTCGCTATACAAACCTTCCGCACCGCCGAAGAAGCCATCGAGAAAGCGAACAACACCCCTTATGGATTATCAGGTGGTGT
>JBKCHO010000069.1:0-10884 GCA_046302815.1 Bacteroidota bacterium
TAAAAAAAAAAATATGAAAAAAATCGCGTTATTAATGGTGATGTCAGTGTTTTCACTGGCTGCAGTTGCTCAAACTTCAAAAGGAACCCTGCTATTGGGTGGTGGTGCTGGGTTTAAATCTGAGAGCGAGGGAGAGTCAAGCAGTTCTACACTAGAACTTTCTCCAAATCTGGGTTACTTCTTTGCCGATAACTTGGCTGTGGGAGCTCAAATTGCCTTCACTTCATATGGAGGAGATAAAAAAGGGTCTATGTACTCCATCGGTCCAGCAATTCGTTACTATGCATTTGAGTTAGGTTCAAATGCGAAAATCTTCGGTGAAGCTAACTTCGGTTTTGGAAGTTTTGATTCGGGTGAAGAAGGTGCAGATGCGCTAAGCAGCACCTCATGGGGAATCAAAGCAGGTCCTGCTTTCTTCTTGAATGAGAGCATTGCCCTCGAAACTACTGTTGGTTACGGCTCAGAGAAAGTAAAGGACGCTGAAGAGGCTAGCAGTTCATTTGGAGTAAAAATTGGATTGCAAATTCACTTCGCGAAGTAAGTTTTTGATTTAATCTTGTCACAACAAAGGGGGCGCAAATTATTTGCGCCCCCTTTGATTTATTTACAATGGGCTTAATAACTATTTTTTAGTGATATTGTAAAAAATGGTGCGTGAAAGTAATTTTAAAATCTTTGATGATTACAAAGTATCGATGGTTATATTGGGTTGTTGCTGAATTATGGCTCCTGTTAAAATTTAGGAGTATTTAGTTTTTGTTATTTCCTAAGTATTATTTCTTTTGCTCCTTGTTGATATGAAAGGGTCATATAATATAATATAAAAATGCATTTTTAATACGGATCATTTCAACTCTTGCAGTCAAAGCTTTTTCAAATCAAATCCTGCAGATTAGTTATTAACAGTCCGACAATTGAAAAATTATTTAATTTTCCTATCGGAAAATCAATAATATTTCTTCCTTTGTAGCATATTTAAACCTAAAACATAAAACATGAAAAAAATCATTTTAACCACCGTCATGGCCCTTTCCACTGCTGTGGTATTCGGTCAATTGAAGACAGATGCTGGCACATTCGTTAAGCCAGAAGCTAAAAGCACCATGTTTGAGATCAATTTTGCACCTGACTTGACTGGACAATCTATGTTCAGCTTGCCTTTCCTTGCTCAGGGATCGGATATCGTAGTGGTAAAAGCTCGTAAATTTCGCAACGAGAATAATGCCATTCGTGCTATGGCCAACTTGGCAATCAAAAGCGAGGAAGGTAGTAACAATACCACTATTGCGTTAGGATTAGGATCAGAGAAGCATTACGCGGGAAGAGAGCGCTTGTCCACTTACTTCGGGTACGGCGGTGGTTTTGGCTTTAATTCTGATACCCAAGAAGGTGAACCAACATTTGACTTTGATACTGGAGAAGAAGAGGAAGGCGAGTCTTTCACCACCACAACAATCGCTCTTAGTGTGGGGTTGTTTGCTGGATTCGATTATTACATTATGCCTGACATTTATTTAGGACTAGAAATCAACTATGGATTGGGAGTGAATTCTGTATCTCCGGAGGGAGGAGAAGCCGCTACATCATTCATGTTGGCGCCAGGTGTTTCTCCTGCACTTCGTCTTGGTTGGAGAATGAAGTAAGGGTTTTCATCCTGAGATAATAATTTATTGATTTGGGAGGCTGTCATTATGATGCAGCCTCCCTTTATTTTTTAGGTGGGGGTATAAATAAAATGCATTTTAATGAGGCTAATTTATATGGAATTCTAAGAAGTTTTCTTTTGTTCAATAGTCCGCTTCCTTCGTAAAAAGACAACACACTAAAAACTAGTGTCTGAAAAAAAATTGCTTTGAACTCCAAAATTTTGAGGTGATAGTGTCTTCTGTCAAAGCATTCAGCCTAATTGGAAGTTATGGTATATTTATAAGCTACTTCTCCATCGTCTTTATCACAAGCTCCCTCAAATAAGCCACTTCTTCCCGGAGGTTGTTGATTTGTTCGCGGTAGAGTGTTTCTAATTTTTCGATTTCGAGGGACTGGCCGTTGTTGGTGTTGTTGTTGGTGGTGGTATTGTTCAGCTGGGAGGCTTCCTGATGATTTAATATATCTGCAACAGGTACATCCAGTATGGTTGCGATGCGCTCCAACTTGTCGTAAGTGATCTTCACCTCATCGCGCTCGATACGGCTATATCCTGAAACACTCATGCCTAGCTCATGGGCTAACCAATCTTGTCCAAGGTCTTTTGATTCGCGCAATTTGCGTAAGCGGTGTCCAATGCTGGTAGCTGCCATAACTCAGGAAAAAGGATGGTTGGTTATGGCAAAAGTAAAAAAGTCTTTGGTTGTCAACCAGCCCGAAATATTCAACCAAGTTAAAGGGCAACTTTATTGAGGCAAAGGGCTCAACTCTTTTTAGTTACAGAATCAAGCAAGTTTCGCAGGTATTGTATTTCCTCACGCAACAGGTTGATTTGCTCCAAATACAATTGTTCTAGCTTCTCGATGTCCACTTGGTTATCTGATGGAAATCGCTGTTGATTCCCCGATTTCACGAGATCTAAATTGGACACGCCTAATACTTTGGCTAGTAATGGCAACAGATCTTCATTCAGTACAATGTTATTGGCCTCAAACAACGAATATGAAGCTGTGTCTAATCCGATGGCCTCCGCGATAACTTCCATTGGCAACCCTTTGGACTCACGAATACGCTTGGCATTAGAACCAATTGGTGTTGCCTTGGGATCTGAAAAGTTGCTATTGGGAGTATTCATTATACTGATAAATAAAAAAGTGAACCAAAAGTAGCAACAATACACTAATGGTGTTTGCATTTGGTTGCTACTTGATTCAATTTCGTATAGCGATTATCTGCAATGCAGATGCGTTTACCTACTACACAAAAGCCATTTGAAATCAGGTCTTTACACGGCAATGCTGTGTGTGTGGTTTGGAAAGAATTTGATAACTAGTTGAATTTAACATGATAACTTATCGGCTGATAGTTTTGTGTAAAATTCATAATTGATAATTGCGGTCTATGTTATCAGCAATGTTGGAGAACTGTTTGTCAAAAATCTAATCCTGGATGTATTACTTATTTTTCGACCAGAGTTTTTTGTATACTTTATCTCCGCTGTAATTCCTGTAATAGCGTCATACTCTCATTGGGTCTTTTAAATAAATAAACTCGATTTCACATTTTTCAGATTTCCAATCAGTAAGCCAGGTTTAAACATCAGAACTATAGTTAGATTTCCCTTCCCCCACTTTTTCCTATCTTGCAGTGCTTTTCAAAAAGCGTATAATTCATCGTAAATCACTGTAAAATAGTATAATACAATTTCATTATGGCTTTTGATATTGAGATGATCCGCCGGGTTTATGCCGAGCTTCCCGCCCGAGTAGCTGCCGCCCGCCAGGTGCTGAACAAGCCCCTCACCCTCACCGAGAAAATCCTTTATGCCCACCTTACCCAGGGTGCGGCCTCACAAGCGTATGAGCGCGGCAAGTCGTATGTCGACTTCAACCCCGATCGCGTAGCCATGCAGGACGCCACCGCACAGATGGCCCTCCTGCAGTTCATGCAAGCCGGTCGTGTCCAAGTGGCCGTGCCCTCTACCGTGCATTGCGACCACCTCATCCAAGCCAAAATCGGCGCCGATGCGGATCTCGCCACAGCGAAAGACACCAACAAGGAAGTATATGATTTCCTCGCTTCCGTTTCCAACAAATACGGTATCGGCTTCTGGAAGCCCGGCGCAGGCATCATCCACCAAGTGATACTCGAACAATACGCCTTCCCCGGCGGCATGATGATCGGTACCGATTCGCACACGGTGAATGCCGGCGGATTGGGCATGGTGGCCATCGGTGTTGGCGGTGCCGACGCTTGCGATGTGATGGCAGGCCTTCCGTGGGAACTCAAATTCCCCAAACTTATCGGCGTTAAGCTTACCGGCAAACTCAACGGATGGACCTCCGCCAAGGATGTCATCCTGAAGGTCGCAGGCATCCTCACCGTAAAAGGTGGCACCGGCTGCATCGTGGAATACTTCGGCGAAGGAGCGGATTCGCTCTCTTGCACCGGCAAGGGAACCATCTGCAACATGGGCGCTGAAATCGGAGCCACCACTTCCATCTTCGGATACGACCAGAAGATGGGCGACTACTTGCGTTCTACCTCGCGTGCCGATGTAGCGGATATGGCCGATCAAGTAGCGGAGCACCTGCGCGGAGATGCGGATGTCTACGCGCAACCCGAAAAATATTTCGACCAAGTCATTGAAATCAACTTGAGTGAACTCGAGCCACACATCAATGGTCCGTTCACTCCGGATTTGGCTTGGCCGCTTTCAAAATTCGCTGCTGCAGTGAAGGAAAACAATTGGCCTGCTAAATTGGATGTGGGCTTGATTGGCTCCTGCACCAACTCCTCTTACGAAGATATCACCCGCGCCGCATCGGTTGCCAAGCAGGCCGCCGATAACGGCATCAAGGCGAAGTCGGAGTTCACCATCACTCCAGGTTCCGAGCAGGTGCGTTACACCGTGGAGCGCGATGGATATCTCAGTATCTTCGATCAGATGGGTGGAGTAGTATTAGCCAATGCTTGCGGTCCATGCATCGGACAATGGTCGCGTCATGGTGCCGAGAAGGGCGAGCGCAACTCCATCATCACCTCCTTCAACCGAAACTTCGCCAAGCGTAATGATGGCAACCCGAATACACACGCATTCGTGGCATCGCCAGAAATTGTAACGGCTCTTGCAATTGCTGGTGACCTTACATTTAATCCTGCCACTGATTACCTCACCAACGACAAGGGAGAAAAAATCAAATTGAACGAGCCTCAAGGTATCGAGCTACCGATGAAAGGATTCGATGTGGAAGATGCAGGTTTCCAAGCACCTGCCGAAGATGGTAGCAAGGTATCCGTTGTGGTGGACGCCAACTCGAACCGTTTGCAATTGCTCGATTCGTTCCCCGCATGGGAAGGCTCCGATTTGAAAGGACTCAAGTTGCTCATCCGCGTAAAGGGCAAGTGTACCACCGACCACATCTCCATGGCAGGTCCATGGTTGAAGTTCCGTGGTCACCTCGACAACATCTCCAACAACATGCTTATCGGTGCGGTGAACTCTTTCAATGACAAAACCGACAATGTGAAGAATCAACTCACAGGTGAATATGGAGCCGTGCCTGCTGTGCAGCGCGCTTACAAGGCCGCCGGTATTGGCAGTGTAGTAGTGGGCGACGAGAACTATGGTGAAGGATCATCACGCGAGCATGCAGCCATGGAGCCACGCTTCCTTGGAGTGCGCGCCGTGCTGGTGAAGTCGTTCGCTCGTATCCACGAAACGAATTTGAAGAAGCAGGGGATGTTGGCACTCACCTTCGCTGATAAGTCGGATTACGACAAGATTCGTGAAGACGATAGCATCGATATACTCGGCTTGACCACTTTTGCTCCTGGCGTTCCACTCACCATGGTGTTCAACCATAGCGATGGTACTTCCGACAGTATCAAAGTGAATCACACCTATAACGAAGGGCAGATTGGCTGGTTCAAGGCGGGCTCCGCTTTGAATCTAATCAAGATGTCGCTTTAAGTTTTGCATGATTGCAAAGGCCTCGGTGAACTGATTTGACCCAACAAGAATCATCGGCTCCATTCCGTAAGGGCGACAAGAAAGTCATCCGCGCATGGACCATGTACGACTGGGCGAACTCGGTGTATTCGTTGACCATCGCCACGGCCATCTTCCCGATATATTTTCTCAGTGTCACCACTGGTGAGGATGGAAGCGACATGGTTCGATTCCTCGGAATGGATTTCAAGAACTCCGCACTCTACTCCTATTGTTTGTCATTTGCCTTCTTGGTCATCGCCTTGATATCACCCTTGTTGTCGGGCATAGCCGATGCCAGTGGTAGCAAGAAAGGGTTCATGCGGTTCTTCGCATGGATGGGAGCTATTGCATGCATGGGGTTGTTTTTTTTCGAGCCTGGTCGGTTGTGGGTTGGTGTGACGATGTTCATCCTTGCTGCCATCGGCTTTGCTGGTAGTATAGTATTTTATAATGCATTCCTTCCGGAGATAGCCGAGCCTTATGAGCAGGATAAGGTGAGTGCACGCGGATTTGCGCTTGGGTACATTGGCAGCTCGTTGCTGCTCATCGTAAACCTTGCCATTATCCAGATGCCAGCCACCTTCGGTTTGGAGGAGGGTACCACTTTGCCAGCGCGCATATCATTCCTCATGGTGGGGTTGTGGTGGATCGGCTTTTCGGCATATTCGCTCCATTACCTGCCTGCGAACATCTACCACGAGCCACGCAGTGGACATTATCTCACCAAAGGGTATCATGAATTGCGCAAGGTCTGGAACGAGTTGAAACATCTGGGTCACATAAAGCGTTTTTTGCTCTCGTTTTTCTTTTACAACATGGGTGTTCAAACGGTCATGTATGTGGCCTCTGTTTTCGGAGAAAAGGAAATCAACATGGGTACATCGGAGTTGATTCTAACGGTGCTCATCATCCAATTCGTGGCCATCGGCGGTGCATTTTTGTTTTCGTGGATGTCGTCGCGCATCGGCAACATCCGTTCGTTGATGGTAGCCATTGTGGTGTGGGTTGGTATTTGCGGTGCTGCATATCGCCTCACGGATGTGGAGTCATTTTATGCATTGGCTTTCACGGTAGGAATGGTGATGGGCGGAATCCAATCGCTGAGTCGTTCCACCTATTCCAAAATGCTTCCCGAAACGCACGACCATGCGTCTTATTTCAGTTTTTACGATGTGTGTGATAAGCTCGGTATGGTGCTGGGTACATTTTCTTATGGAATGATTGAGGAAATTACCGGCAGTATGCGAAATTCGGTGTTGGCGTTGACGGTTTATTTTGTTGTAGGGCTATGGTTTTTATTTTCGGTAAAAAGTCGCTTTAAATAGACATTTCAAGTTGTTTGATTCGAATTCTCAATTAAACAACATATATCAATCTATTGCGGCCTTCATATCAAATGTGTAACAAATTGTGTCCTGCTTAGGATTGGATAATCAACATGGTTTTATTTTACATATTTGTCATTCTATAAATGAAACCAATAAGTAATTAATACTCTGTTGGGGCAATTGGTTTGTTTTACAAAAAATGGTTTTTTCTTTTGAATATTCATTGTATATTTGACACCATCTACAAATTTTGTTTGTAAATCAACAATTTGTGTTTTCAATCTTCATGGTATTAGTCTCTCGCACGGCGAAAAGTCATTATCCACAAAAGTCTCTCTAGTTTGAAATATCCAATTGATGCGTACATCAATTCGATTGGCTCCCTGAATCAGACCTAATTACATAACATAAACCACTAAATTTCAGAACAATGATCAGAAAAATATCTAGTATTTTGGTAATCACCGCACTTCTAGCGGCAGATTCGTTTAATGTAAATGCACAAGATGTGCAGGAATCCGGTGCTAAGGCGAAGCAGGTCAAGAGCGACTATAATAGGCCATCTTTGACCGTATTGGTTAGTAATTTGGGTAAGTCATCCAAATACACTACCCTAATGAGCGCTATAAAAGACGCGTCCTTGACTTTGGATAAATTTGATAACAACAATTTGAAGTCTCCAGATTTTAACACTTCTGCAACTATCTCATCTGAAGGTACTGAGAGTCTTGGTGCATTGGCAGGACTTGGAAGTATGTTCGGCAAAAAGAAAAAAAGCGGTTCCGGAGGGTCAGTAAATGACTCTATTGGTTTGGTTATCTTGTCAGATCTTGTTTCTAGTGGTGTCCCAAATCAGGTAATTCAGGATGTCTTTCAGGTATCCTCTGATGGCACCTACAGCATGGACAAAATCGCAAGTAGAGGTCTGTACAATGCCGATAAATCTGATGCCACTGCTGCAAGCGCCTCCAAGCGTGGAATGGATGATTTGAAGGATGCAGGAATTGCATTGCTATCCAAGATGTATATAATGGTTCTTGGTGTGAACGATATTCAAACCATGACTGAGTATTATGATGCAGCGGATGCAACTGCTAAAGCCTATGCCGAGCAGACCAAGACGGAATTCAAGCCTGTCAAAAGGGACATGAACGGATTCATGGGATCGGGCAGGGCATATCTTTACAAAATCGATTTCAATGATTCATTGACAGCTGTTTTCTGGCAGGACTACTTCTCAAACGCAGAAACCCACCCGGATGCTGCTGAGCGTTCTAAGCGTCTTAGCAATTTTAAATCGGCAAAACTTCCTGTTACCTTGGTTGCAGTAAGTAACATCTCCGGGGATGGAAATCAATACAACCCAGATGCAGATGCATTGAAACTTCTCGGGGTTACTCCACAAAAGTCTTCTGCGGAGCTTTTGAAGGAGCTTTCATTTGATTTCCTTAATAATGCAGTTGGTGACTTCGAGAGGTCTGTGGAAGACTTTCAGGTAAGGGCGCAAATTGCTAAAGTAAAGCCCATCCAATTGGAAATTGGTAAAAAAGAGGGTTTGAAGCGTTCTGATCGATATTTCGTTTATGAATCTGTACAGAATGAAGCTGGTGAAGTTGCTTCTGTTCGTAGAGGAGTAATTCGCGCCAAAAAAGTCATCGACAACAGGCAAAATATCACCGAATTTGGTAAAGAGGTTCCAACTTCTGTTTTCTATCAAACCAGCGGTCGTCGTTTGGATGAAGGAATGGTAGCCAAGCAGAAAAACGATTTGGGAATTGGAATAGGGGTTTTAGCAGGTACAACACTGGGAGCTCATCTGCAATACAATGTTTCTACCATTCTCGACTTCCTGCCAACGGAACTTTACATATACGGGGCAGGTACCTATAACGCTTTTAAGGCAAAATCTGCTGACATTGATGATGTTTCCAAATTCTTAGCCAATAATTATTCAACAATAAAAGAGGATAAGTGGACTGAGATTAATATTGATGCTGGTTTGGAAAAGCGGTTTATGATTAGCAAAAGGTCTTATTTCGGCGTGAATGTGGGTTATTCCATGTCGACTTTGGAAAGATCTATAGAAAAGGATGACTATGTAGATGATAAGAACTTGACAGATGAATTGTCTTATAAAATCAAGGTCAATGGAGCAGGTATTAACGCCGGTGCGAACATAGGCCGTAATTTCGGCCCTAATTTATCAATCGGGGTGTTTGCTCGCTACCGTATGACGGAGTTTACCACCTACGAGATTGAAGTTGATTCGAAAGATTCATCCAACAGTAGCAGTGGCGAAGAGGCTGAAAAGGTGGATCTTAAGGACAATGAAGACTTTAACGAGAAGTTCGCGGGAATCAAAGCAGGCGTTATGGCCGTGTTCTCCTTCTAATAATAGTTGGGAGATTGTAAACCCAGCAATTTTTGGCACGGATTATGTTCAGTTTGAAAATCGAATTAAAATCATAAACATGAAAAGGAAACTATTCTTTGCGATCTTGTTTTCAATGGCTGCTCTACACCAGTCAGTTGCACAAACCATGATCGGCCCCTCTGTCTCAATATTTGGACAGTCTCTTACTGATCGGACCATAGTAAAGGATTTGAATCTGAAGCCTAAAAGTCCGGGTTTGGATTTTGGAGTTAACACCCTCTCCGAGTTATCACCATTCACTTCAATAAGAGCAGGATTGAATTACAGTTTTCAGTCTTTCAGTTATGAATTCATCGAAGATTCGAAATCAGGTGAACTTACTACTACAGACTTGAATGTGCAATATATCAATGTCTCCGGCGGCCCCCATTTTACATTGTTCGACGAGGGTACTGGAAAAATCAGACCTTATGGAGAGTTTTTAATCGGAGCCTCCTTTGCTGTGAGTAAGAAAAGTATAGATTCCCCTGATTTCGATTCTCCAATTCCTCCCACCAATTTCAATGTGATGATTTCACCAGGTGTGGGAGCCTTTGTAAAGGTTTCTGAGTTTACCAAATTCTTGTTCGGGTTCAGGTATGATCGTATGTTGATCGAGCAGTTTAAGGATACAGACTCTCGACTTAACCGATATGGTTTGAACACATCAATAATATTCACACTATAAAAATTAAACAATATGAAAAAGTTAATCATGCTTTTATTTGTGGCTGTCCTACCTTTCGTGGTGGTTGGCCAAAGCAAAAAGAAAAAGGAATTAGCTGGTTGGACAGCCACTAATTATGAGGTTGAATGTATGGGTACTGGAATGGATGGCACCCAGCTTTTGAAGGTATGGGGTTACGGTAAAAAGCCCGATGAGGCCATCATTCAGGCCAAGCGCAACGCTGTGCATGCTGTGGTTTTCAAGGGTATCTATGCAGGTAAGCCAGGTTGCATGAAAAACCCTTTGGTAACAGAACCTAACGCTCAACAAAAACACTCTGAATATTTTGACTCCTTTTTCACAGAGGGAGGTAAATATCTGCAGTTTATTTCCTTGAGTGGAGAAGGAGTTCAGGACCGTGTAAAAGTTGGAAAGCAATATAAGGTTGCCATCATGGTTTCAGTATCACATGCAGCACTTCGTAAGGAATTAGAAGCTGCCGGTATCGTTAAGTCTTTAGGAGGGGGGTTCTGATATGAAAAAGGTATTGTCATTTATTCTAGTTCTTTCCGCATTCTTCCCAATTGCTGTATTTTCTCAAGCATCAACTGGTCCTAAAGCAAAAAAACCTACTCTGATGGTTATTCCAGCCGATCCATGGATGAATACCGCAGGATTTGTTAAGCAAGTCGATAACCAGGGTAAAACTGATCGCATCTTTGATTACGAATCAGCATTCGCAACTAACGCCGAGATCGGAAATGTAATCACCAAGATAAACGGCATGATGATTGATCGTGGGTTTCCACTGAAATCCATGGATCAGGAATTGAAAAGT
>JBKCHO010000070.1:0-2609 GCA_046302815.1 Bacteroidota bacterium
TACGCTATCGGCTTTGCAGAAAGTTACCATCACTGGCGAGGTGCGACAAAATGGTGTACGAATACAAGGGTATAATGGAACCGTCTATCCAACGGTATTCGATAAGGAAGAATTGGTTTCCACCTTGGGGAACGATGGTTCGAGTCCGATCATCTCTTTCACACTTCGTAAAAACACGATATTCAAGGGTAAAGCAAGTGTGATTGATGGAGTTTTCTCATTTACTTTCGTGGTCCCTCGTGATATATCATACAATTTTGGTAAGGGAAGAATAAGTTATTATGCTCAAAACGGAGTTAATGATGCCTCGGGAAACTACGATAGTCTAATTGTCGGAGGCTCTTTTTCCGGTGCAACGGCGGACGATGTGGGTCCTGAAATCAGACTATATCTAAACGACGAGAAGTTTGTTTTTGGAGGAATCACGGATGAAAATCCCCGAATTTTGGCATTTGTTACCGATTCTAATGGAGTTAATACTGTAGGCAATGGCATCGGACACGATATTACCGCTGTCATAGACAATGACCCTAATAAAATTTACTCTCTAAATGATTATTACGAAGCCGAACTGAATGACTATACAAAGGGGAAGATATCTTTTCCATTATCAGGCCTGAGTCTTGGAAAGCATACTCTTAATCTCAAGGTTTGGGATGTCAATAATAATTCCTCTGAGGCATTCACAGAATTTGAGGTGGCTGAGTCGGCGAAATTGGCACTCGAGAGGGTTTTGAATTATCCTAATCCTTTCACTACCAAGACATCTTTCTTCTTCGAGCATAATCGACCTTGCGGCAAGCTTGACGCTCAGGTTCAGATTTTCACAGTCTCCGGAAGGTTGCTGAAGACTATAAGTAAAACCATCACCTGCGAAGGATACAGATATGATGGTATACAATGGGACGGCCGAGATGATTTTGGAGACCCAATTGGTCGAGGCGTTTATGTTTACAGGCTGAAAATCAGGGATGCCAGTGGGCAAACAGCCGATAAATACGAGAGACTGGTGCTCTTGAAATAAGGTATTCTGAAGGCATTGCCTATATTTGTTCCATAAATATTTGACGAATCATGAAATCTATTTTGAGTAAGAAAGGCTTTTTCGCTATTGTAGTTGCGGCATGCTTTGCGTTTCCCATTAGTAATATATCTGCTCAGAACAATCAGTCGTCATCACTTTTGGGACAACTCAACACCATTACCACCTCGGTGCCTTTTTTGATAATCTCTCCTGATGCCAGAGCTGGTGGTATGGGTGATGCTGGTGTTGCAAGTTCGGCCGATGTAAATTCTATCCATTGGAATCCTGCAAAATTGGCTTTTATGGAACAAAAAATGTCCTTCGGGGTTTCTTACACGCCATGGCTTCGCAAATTGGTCCCCGATATTAACCTTGCTTATGTTTCTTTTGGAAAGGTGTTAAAAGGCGATCAGGCAGTTGGTGCCTCGTTGCGGTATTTTTCACTTGGCGACATTACCTTTACCGATGCCACGGGAGTAGAGATTGGACAGTTCAATCCCTCAGAATTCGCTTTTGATGTTGCATACTCCAGAAAACTCAGTGAAAATATCTCTGGCGGTATGGCTCTTCGCTACATAAATTCCAACCTGACCGGTGGAGTGCTGGTCGATAACAACCAAACTAAGGCGGGTCAATCAGTAGCGGCCGACATCAGTGCCTACTATACCTCCGAAATTGAGATAGGGAAGAAAGATGCTATCTTCTCCCTTGGTATGAATATATCTAACATCGGATCCAAAATCTCTTACACTGAAACCGGTAGAAAGGATTTCATTCCGATTAATTTGCGGCTAGGCCCTTCTATCAAATTCCTGTTGAATGAATATAACGAGATCGCACTTCTTGTGGATTTCAACAAATTATTGGTTCCTACACCGCCCATTTATGATCCCACCCAGCAATCAAATGGAAATTCGGTCATCGTTTTCGGAGAGAATCCGGATGTAAGTGTAGCTCAAGGAATTTTCCAATCCTTTAATGATGCCCCCAATGGCGGAAAAGAAGAGCTTCAGGAAATCAATATTGCCTCTGGATTGGAATATTGGTATGACAAACAGTTTGCTTTCAGAGCAGGCTATTTCCATGAGCACCAAAACAAGGGCAATCGCAAATATTTCACACTGGGTGCTGGCTTAAAGTACAGTGTTTTTGGACTTGATTTCGCTTATTTGATTCCAACGGATCAGCGTAATCCTCTTGAGAATACTCTTCGATTCACTCTTGTCTTTGATTTCAATGGTGGTGAAAAAGAAACCGAGGAATAATTCTTCTTTATGAATATTCGTGTAGGTTTTGGTTTTGATGTGCATCGTCTAAAGGAGGGTCGACCATGTATACTGGGAGGTATTGAAATCTCGCATCATTTTGGCCCAGATGGTCACTCAGACGCAGATGTATTGATTCATGCTATTTGCGATGCTTTGTTGGGAGCTGCCGGACTCCGAGATATCGGATTTCATTTTCCTGATACGGATGCTTCTTTCAAATCCATTGACAGTAAAATTTTATTGGATAGAGTCGTGTGGGGTTTTTAAGCGAATGGGTTTTTGTTAAGTAAATAATTTTAGAAAAATTTTGTGGTAAA
>JBKCHO010000071.1:0-2003 GCA_046302815.1 Bacteroidota bacterium
GGCTTTCTTTGTTTACCTATACCAAAAAGCCAACCAAGAGGATAAGCGTCCCATTGGAGCTCTTCTTGCCGTGTACACCTGCATCATTGTTTTCTGGGCTGTGTTCCACCAAAACGGCGATGCCCTTACCGTTTGGGCGGAGAGCTACACCGACCGTGAAATGGCCGCTTCGGTTGCATCCGCTGCCGATCAGGTTGGTATGGCGCAAACCGTAACCAACAACGGTGCAGCTACCGATGAGGTCAGCAAAGCTTACTTCTCCAATCTTGCACCTGAAAAAATGCCAGCAGAAGGAAGCAGCCTGAAGCTTTACTCAGCAGAATTGTATCAGTCTATCAACCCATTTTGGGTTGTGTTACTCACCCCAATCATTGTTGGATTCTGGGGATTCCTGCGTACACGCGGCAAAGAGCCTTCTACCCCAACCAAAATCACCATCGGATTGGTGGTAACAGCCCTCTCTGCACTCGTAATGGTAGGAGCCGTTTCCGCAACGAACGACCTGACTTCCAAAGCAAGCAGCATGTGGCTCATCGCTTCTTATGGTGTGATCACCATCGGAGAACTTTGCCTCTCCCCTATGGGATTATCGCTGGTTTCGAAACTCAGCCCTCCTCGAATCACAGCCTTGATGATGGGCGGCTTCTTCCTCTCCACATCACTAGGCAATAAACTTTCCGGCTCCCTTTCGGGGATGTGGGAAGGCTTCCAAGACAAGTCCTACTTCTTCATCATGAACTTTGCATTGGTGATGGTGGCGGCCGTAGCCATGATGATGCTTCTCAAGTGGCTCAACGCTGTTATGAAAGAGAAGAACATCTACTAAGCAATCAACTTCAATCAAAGGCATCACTTCGGTGGTGCCTTTTTCACTTCAACCCCACACACACATGGAACAAACCAATCAGAAAGAATTCAAACCCTACATTTCCGCAACCGACTCAGTGGCGGAGTTTACCGTAAAATCAGTGTTGCTGGGCGCAATGTTCGGCATCATATTCGGAGCATCCACCGTTTACTTGGCACTTAAAGCTGGCTTGACCGTTTCTGCTTCCATTCCCATCGCCGTTTTGGCTATTTCATTGGGAAGAAAATTTTTCAAGACAACCATCTTGGAGAACAACATCATACAAACAACAGGCTCGGCAGGCGAATCCATAGCCGCTGGTGTTGTATTCACCCTTCCAGGATTCCTGTTCCTATCCATCAATGAACAGGGCGTAAGTACAGGAGCCTCCTTCTTCAACTATTGGACCATTTTCACCTTGGCGGTCTTCGGAGGTATTCTTGGTACCTTGATGATGATTCCACTTCGTCGATCACTCATCGTCAAGGAACATCAAAACCTACCCTATCCGGAAGGCACAGCATGCGCCTCTGTACTCATTGCCGGCGAAAAAGGAGGCGACTTTGCCAAAACCGCTTATTGGGGATTGGGCTTCGCCATGATTTATGCTATTTTACAAAAGGTGTTTCATATCATCGCCGAAACACCGGCATGGGTCACTAAACAAACAAATAAATTTTTCCCGTCTGCAACCGTCAACAGCGAAATAACGCCCGAGTACCTCGGCGTGGGTTATATCATCGGACCAAAAATCGGAGGTGTATTGGTAGCTGGAGGTGTCATGGCTTGGCTCGGATTGATTCCCCTGTTGGCATCCATCGTTCCTGCCGAAACAATCGCCATGCAATTGGTGAAGCTGGGTTACCTGAAAGACCTGATGACTGCAGGTGGCAAAGGTGGATGGAATCCGGAAATCGTTAACGGCGCCCTGGTTGGTGGATCATTCAACAATACAGCTACAGCCGTATATTTCGCATACATGCGCCAAATCGGTGCAGGTGCCGTGGCTGCTGGAGGTATCCTTACACTCATCAAAACCTTACCAACCATTGTTGCATCATTCAAAGAGAGCGTTGGTTCTATCAAGGAAAAAGGTGATGGCAAAGCCGTTTCCAGAACGGAGAATGACCTATCCTTCAAAACTGTTGTATTAGGT
>JBKCHO010000072.1:0-29496 GCA_046302815.1 Bacteroidota bacterium
ACGGCGTCCATCGTTGACATGTCGCCCACCCTAACAATGGCCTGCGCAATAGCGATGCGGTGGGTTTTTATTTTGTGGGTGATGTTGTTCATGATTGGGATGGGTTATGATTTTTATGATGGGTTATGATAAGGGAACGCGAATTAGACGGATTCAGCGGATTTACGCGGATTTGGTTCTGCTTCACCAACTGCTTAATGCTACAGCCTCCCTTCGTCCGATAGCTATCGGACAAACTCAGGGCGACGCTGCTATTTATAAATTCCCTTACTCTTCCGAATACTCACCGCCACAACCTTGTACTCTGGACAAAGGGCTTCACTGTCGGCTACACTGGAGGTAAGGTCGTTCATGTGTATTTCAGGGAAGTGGAATGTGGATGAAACAACTCCGGATTTCACTTCGTCGGTCAATTTCGCTTTCACATCAATCTTGCCACGAGCTGAACTAATACATACCATATCTCCATCGGCGATGTTGTGTTTTTGCGCATCTGCAGGGTTGATCAACAACACATCTTCAGTAAGAATTTCTACATTGCCAGTTCTGCGTGTCATGGTGCCATTGTTGTAGTGCTCCAATTCTCGATTGGTGGTGAGAATATAAGGGAACTGCTCGGCATGTGTTTTCAACTCATCGGTTTCTTGCCATGTGGCAGTTTGGAATCGACCTTTACCTAGTTTGAAAGACTCAGTGTGCAGGATTTCTGTGTCGGTGCCGTCGGGTTTCACAGGCCATTGCTTTCCATTTTCACCCAACTCATCCCACTTCACTCCTGCGAAGAATGGAACCACTTTGGATATTTCTTCTAACACAACTCCAGGATGGTAATCGGGTTGGTTAAAGCCCATGTGTTGCATGATCTCACACATGATTTGTCCATCAGGCTTGGTGCCTTCTAATGGTTCCACTACGGCATTCACTCGCTGAATCCTTCGTTCTCCATTTGTGAAGGTGCCACTCTTTTCAAGGAACGATGATGCAGGGAGCACTACATGGGCGAGCTTGGCAGTTTCCGACAAGAAAATGTCTTGAACAACCAGCAAGTCGAGCTGCTGGAAAGCACTCACCACATGCTGGGTGTTGGGATCTGTTTGTGCATTGTCTTCACCCATCAACCACATGGCTTTCATTTTTCCTGCCAATGAGGCATCATACATTTCGGGAATTTTCAATCCTTTTCTCATAGGTACATCAACACCATAAAAAGCCGAATACATTTTGTTGAACTCAGGATCGCAGCTATCGAGGTAACCTGCACCTTGGTGGGGTTGACAACCCATGTCGGCTGCACCTTGTACATTGTTTTGTCCGCGTAGTGGATTCACACCCACGCCACGGCGACCGATATTGCCGGTAATCATCGCTAAATCTGCGATGAGCATCACTGTGTAGGTTCCTTGCGAATGTTCGGTTACGCCTAGTCCGTGGAACGACATCGCATTGGGAGAAGTAGCATAAGCATGCGCCGCTTTGCAAACCAAGTTCTTGTCGACACCAGTTACTTTTTCCAGCTCGTTGATGTCAAGGTTCAAAATATGCTTCTTAAAATCCTCGTAGCCTTCGGTTCTCGACTGGATGAAATTTTGGTCTTCCAAGCCATCCATGACAATGTAATACAACATCATGTTCAGCAAAGCCACATTGGTTCCCGGACGAAGTTGCAAATGATAGGTAGCATAACGAGCCAGCTCCGTGCGACGGGGATCGATGACAATGGAAGCTTTACCTTTCATGAAGAACTGCTTGATCTTGGCACCAGTTACCGGATGCGCATCAGTTGGATTAGCCCCAATGACCATTACGCAATCGGTGTACTTGAGGTCAACGATGGAGTTGGTGGCAGCACCAGTTCCAAAGGTGCGTTGCATGCCGAGAGCGGTTGGTGAATGACAAACACGAGCACAACTATCGATATTATTGGTCCCGATGACTGCACGGATGAATTTTTGCATCAGGAAGTTTTCCTCGTTGGTGCAGCGGGCAGATGATATCCCACCTATGGCATCAGGACCATGATCTTTCTTAATACGGTTCAGCTCGTTGGCAATGTAAGTGTACGCCTCATCCCATGTTGCAGGCACCAGTTCGCCATTTTTACGGATGAGTGGTGTTCGTAACCGATCCGGATGGTTGTAAAATGAGAATGCAAAGCGTCCCTTCAAACAAGTATGGCCTTGATTGACGGCGGCATCATATGGCGCCTGAATGGATTTCACCTTTCCATTGGTGACAGCTACTTCTAGGTTGCAACCGACCCCGCAATATGTACAAACGGTTCGCACCTTTTTGTCTGCAGATACCGACTTGGATTCAAACACATCGCTGATAGCGGATGTGGGACAAGCTTGTGCACAGGCACCACAGCTCACGCAGTCGGAATCAAAGAAGTTGTTGTTAAAGCTCTTGATGATATGTGCATCAAATCCACGACCAGCCATATTCAACACCATCTCACCTTGAACCTCGTCACATGCTCTGACACATCGAGCACAGTTGATGCACTTGGAAAAATCGGAAGTCATGTAGGGGTGACTCAAATCTTTTTTTCGATCCAAATGGTTTTTCCCTTCCGGATATCGTACATCTCGAATTCCTACTCGTGCGGCAACGGTTTGCAATTCGCAGTTATTATTCACCTCGCAAGTCAGACAGTCCAACGGGTGGTCGGTGAGCACCAACTCCACAATGTTCTTGCGTAATCTTTTTATGCGATCGCTATCGGTGTAGATGTATGAGTTTTCCATCACTGGTGTGTGGCAGGAGGCTTGAGCCTTGCAAGGACCATCTTTTACCAATGCAACATCCACAGAACAGACACGGCATGCACCATACGGATCCAAGTTCGGCGCGTCACAAAGCGTTGGAACGAAATCGCGCTCAAAGTACCTTCTTACAAACGAAAGGATGGTGTCGCCCGGCTCGAAGGAGTAGGGTTGGTCGTTTATGTAAGCTGTTTTTTTCATGTAACAGTTTATTTGAATCTATATCTGTAATTAATAGCGGCGGTAGGCAGTTTTTATCTGATTAATTATCGAAGTATGTCGACAATTCATCTTTAAAGTACACTAATGCATTTTTCACCGGCAAAGGCAATCCGCCACCTAATGCACATAAGGATCCGGTTTCGAGTGTTTCGAGCAAGTCGTTCATTAAGGTGCGGTCAATTTTGTAATCAGAAGTCCGTGCTTTGTCGATCATTTCGTATCCGCGGGTAGAGCCCAAACGGCATGGGAAGCATTTCCCACAGCTTTCATGTGCTGTGAAGCGGAACAAGTGTTCGATGTATGCAATCATCGGGAAGTCATCGGGGATGCATACGACTGAAGCATGCCCAAGTAGGAATCCTTCTTTGGCAAAGGTATCGAAGTCGACTGTAAGCGAATCAATTTTTGAAACCGGAACCAATCCGCCAAGCGGGCCACCGATGTGCATGGCTTTTACTTTGTTTTTGAATCCTTGTCCGAGTTCATCAATGACCTTCCGCAAAGGAGTGCCCATGTCTACCTCGTAAATACCAGGTCGGTTGAAATATCCATCTAGCGAAATCAATTTCGTACCTGTGGATTTCGTTGTACCGATGGCTGCGTATGCATCGCCACCGTGTTGCATGATCCATGGCAGATTGGCCAAGGTCTCCACATTGTTCACAACGGTAGGTCTATTGAATAATCCTTGCTGAGTGGGGTATGGAGGACGCGTACGAACCTCTGGACGCTGTCCTTCGATGGAAGATAGCAGCGCCGTTTCCTCACCGCAGATGTATGCACCTTGGGCTTTGATGACTTTGAATTCGTAAGAGAATCCACTTCCGAGGATATTGTTTCCAATCAATCCGGCTTTCCGCAATTCTTCGATCGCATCAGAAATGATATCCACGGATTCAGGGTACTCACCACGGATGTAAACCACGCCGTGACCAGCACCCACGATGTAGCCGGCAATCATCATGCCCATTAGCAACGCATGTGGTCGCTGCTCCATGATATAACGGTCGGAGAATGCACCCGGATCGCCCTCATCGGCATTACACACAATGAATTTTGTTTCACCTTTTACATTTCGGCACGAATCCAATTTGAATGCCATGCTGAATCCCGCACCTCCTCGTCCTCTCAACCCTGATTTTTTAAGTTCCTCAATCAAAGTGGCGGGTTCTTTTTTCAGGCAGTCGCGAAAAATCTGGTAGTAGTCTTGTGTGGCTGGGTAGCTTGCAGTCAGGATAGGCGTTCCCGAATGCCCCACATGATATTTTTCAACGGATTTATTTTGCTTATCGCAGATGTTCTTCAAGTTGTCTATGTCTGCTCCGGAGTAATTTTTTCCATTTACATGGAAGGCGCTGTTCTCGTGACAACGACCTAGGCAGCACATCTCGCCGATTTCGTTTGCGGAATAATGGTTGTTCAGTTTCTTGCGAACGCCATCTTGTGTTCCGGCGGTCATACAAGCCGTGCCGTTGCAGACATAGGCTTTCTTACCTTGGTTTTCAGGGCGGAGGAAATCGTAGAAGGTGATGGCGCCATAAACTGAGGATTTTCCCACCAAGAATTCATCGCGCAAGCGATCCATCTCTTCGTTTGATAGCGTTCCGCTATCAGCAGCAGCTTTTCCGTATTCCTCAAAGAGGTTTTTTTCTAGACCTTTCCTACCGGAAAGTTCGCTCAGGTTCTTCGACATGGTTATTATTGTGTCAATATGGTAGTGTCCATCAGAATGCGTTCCGGATGGGCATAAACGGTAAATCGTTGGTCGCGGCAAAAAGCCACCAAGGTCATGTTGTTTTTTAAGGCATGTTCAACCGCCATGGTGGATGGAGCAGAAACAGAGGCAAGAATTGGGATACCTGCCGATGTGGCCTTATTCACGATTTCGTAGCTCAAACGACCGCTGACGGTCATGCAAACGGCTTCCGACAATCGGTTGTTCCTTATCAATGCTCCGATAAGCTTATCGACAGCGTTGTGTCTTCCGATATCTTCACGGATTCCAATCATATCTCCCGAAAGGGAAAACGCAGCCGCAGCATGGGTGCCCCCCGACTGACTGAAGTCGGCTTGTGATTTTCGCATGTCATCGAAGAGTAGTGGTATCTGTGATGCAGGAAACACGGATTGGTTTTCGATTTTATGTTGACTTAGTGTATCATCGAAGGAGGTCCTTCCACACAACCCGCACGACGATGCGGAAACGATATTGCGATTCATGGCAAAATCTTTCAAAAGCAATCCTTGAGGTATCTGAACATCCACGGAAGTGACAAACCCTTTTTCGTTTTTAGAAACGATGTTGATATTTAACGGCTGCTTATCGCGATAAACCTCCTCAGTGTACAACAATCCTGCAACCAGATCTTCCTCGAAACCAGGCGTGCGCATGGTCACGGTAAACGCCTCGCCATTCACAGAAATGTGCAATGCTTCCTCTACGGCCAACACATCCTCCACCGGTAGAGTAGTGCCCGATTGGAACAGAGTAGCGGATTTGGACGAGGTCATTGGTGGGTGGAGAGTAATAGATGGAGGCGGTAGGCAGTATTTTGTAGATTATTTATTTGTCAATCGTCAATCGTAAATTGTCAATCGTTAGGATAATCCAATAATATTCCCCGAATTATCTATATCCATTCCTTCAGATGCGGGAATGGCGGGCAATCCGGGCATGCGCATCATTTCCCCGAGAATTGGAACTACAAATCCGGCGCCGTGGGCTAGTTCGAATTCACGGACGTTTACCGTGAAGCCTGTTGGTCGGCCGATTTTGTTTTCGTTGTCGGTGAAGGATTTTTGAGTCTTAGCCATGCAAACCGGAAGCTGGTCGATGTTGAGCTTGGCAAACTCTTTCAGCTGCGATTTCGCTTTTGGCGAATAAGTCACATCGTCTGCACCATAAATCTCAGTGGCGATTTTCTTAATCTTGTCTTCAATCGGCAAGCTCCAATCGTACAGGGGTTGGTAGTTGTTCGACCCGCTTTCAATCACATCCACCACGGCTTGTGCAAGCTCCATCGTGCCGTTACCGCCCATTCCCCAGCCGCGTGATACCACGGCCTTTACTTCAACCTTGGCGCATTCGGCGATAATGAAGTTCACTTCCTCGTCAGAGTCGGTATAGAAGCTGTTGATGGCTACCACAGGCGTTAGACCGAATTTCTTGCAGTTCTCCATGTGCTTGGCCAGGTTGCCGAACCCTTTTTTAACATAATCCATGTTCGGAGTGTTGTACTCTTCTTTTTTGGCTCCTCCATGGTGACGCAAGTCGCGTACTGTGGCTACCAGCACCATTGCTTTCGGTTTCAGTCCTGCAACTGGGCATTTGATATCGAGGAATTTCTCTGCACCCAAATCGGCGCCGAAGCCAGCTTCGGTAACCACATAGTTGCACAACGACAACCCCATCTTCGTTGCCACAATCGAGTTGGTGCCTTGTGCAATATTGGCAAAAGGTCCGCCATGAATAATCGCAGGGTTGCCTTCGAGTGTTTGCACGAGGTTCGGTTTGATCGCATCGCGAAGCAGTAATGCCATTGCGCCTTGAGCGTTCAAATCGCGGCCGTAAACAGGTTTCTTGTCGAAGGTATATCCAACGAAGATGTTGCCCAGTCGCTTTTTTAGATCATCAAAGTCTTTCGACCAACAGCTGATGGCCATTACTTCAGATGCAGCGGTGATGTTGAACCCATCTTCTCGAGGAATCCCATTGGCGCTTCCGCCGATACCGATGATGATATGGCGCAAGGCACGGTCGTTCATATCCATGACGCGCTTCCACACTATGGTGCGTGGATCAATATTCAAGCTACGCGTTTTGCTTTGCAGGTTGTTGTCGATGAGTGCCGAAAGCAAGTTGTTCGCTTTCTCGATGGCAGAGAAATCCCCAGTGAAGTGAAGGTTGATATCCACCATAGGCACTACCTGCGAGTAACCACCTCCGGCTGCACCACCCTTGATGCCGAACACAGGTCCGAGTGATGGCTCCCGCAGCACTACCATGGCATTTTTACCAATCTTGTTGAGTCCGTCAGACAAGCCGATGGAAACGGTGGTCTTTCCTTCGCCAGCAGGAGTTGGACTGATAGCGGATACGAGCACCAGGTTGTTTTTCGCGACTTTCGATTCGTCAATCAGGGATAGTGGCAACTTCGCTTTATATTTCCCGTACTGCTCTAAATCATCTTCCTTGATATTCAGTTTGCGTGCGATTTCAATTACAGGCTGCAGTTTTGCTTGCGTGGCTATTTCTAGATCGGTGAGGTGTGTAGTGGTGGTGGACATTGATTGGATAGGATCTTTATGATTGTTATGATTGATTATGATTTTATTTAGAAGAACACAGATTTAGCTGATAATGCGGATTTGCGCGGATTTGATTTTCGTTTATTTTTCTATAGTTGCTACTGCCTCTTGTTAATTTTTACTTGTCACTTATGTCAAATTCGCTCCTTTCCATTGAAACTCCTCTTCGCCATACATCTCTTTGCCCCATACAGGAGCCTGTTTTTTGATTTCTTCTACCAGGAAGTTGCATGCATCAATGGCTTGTCGGCGGTGCTTGGATGAGGTGAAAACGAACAGGCAGATTTCACCGGCATTTACCCTTCCGAGGCTGTGGTAGATGTGCAAACAGGTGAGTTCGAATCGGGCGAAGGCCTCCTCACGGATGGCATGAAACACCTCATCGGCCATTTCCCGATAACAGGAATAGTCGATGCAGGTCACTTTTCGTCCCTCATGCTCATCGGCCCTGACCTGCCCCAAGAAAATGGAATGCGCTCCAATGTCATGCATACGGCTATGATTGCCAATGCTTTGCGATATTTTCTCAGGAGAAATGGGGCCTTCCACGAAGACCTCCTTTCGCTTCTTTTCAGCCATACGGCTAATTTATTGATTTCAAGTCAAGCGTGAGCAAAAAGCGCCATAGTCGAATGCGGAAATTTCAGTTGCCGTTTTTGGGTAATTGGCCCACGATTCTGGATTGCGGACCAACTCCATTTTTTGCAGAGAGTTTTTTTCGATATCGAGTAGCAAGAGTTTTGGGCTAAATGCTTTTTCCAAAATGATATTGATGGTTTCACTTGCCATCCACGATCCAACCAAGCCTGGAAGAAATCCGAACACTCCGGCCACTTTACAATCAGTGGTCTCATGTGGTGATGGTGGTTTTGGAAATAAACACCGATATGTAGCACTTCGAGTTCCATCCGACAACAAATAATTGAAAGTGGCTATTTGTGCTTGGAATCTAAAAAGTGACCCATGTACCATTGGCTTGTCAAGTAAAAGGCATACATCATTCATCAAGTATCGCGCATCAAATCGGTCGGTGCAATCCAAAACGATATCGTAATTCGAAAGAATCTCAACGGCATTCACAGGCAGTATTCCTTGTTCATGAGCAACAATGTGGATGTGTGGATTCAATTCTTTCAATCTTTGCGTAGCGATGGTCGACTTCAATGCACCAATATCCTCAAGTTTGTAAAGTGGCTGTCGATGTAAATTGCTCTCGGCAACCGTATCGTGATCGGCGATACCGATGGTGCCAATGCCTGCACTTGTCAGGTAGGTGAGTGCGGGACAACCCAAGCCTCCGGCACCTACCACCAAAACAGAAGCGTTTTTTATTTTCGATTGTCCCGTGGCACCAACACCGGGCAATTGCATCTGTCGCTCGTAACGACTCCATTCCTCCTTAGAGATATTGCTCATTGCAGTTCGGCTGGGGTATTGATGTTGATGAATGGATTGTTTTCACAAAGATGCGTTACATCTACTACATCTGCTTCCAATTCAATCAACACATCATGCAACCGATATTGTTGCTTAATTGCCATTGTTTCTAATAGGGGCAAAGCGGATGTTGGATATAGTGTACAAAGCGTCTCTCTACTTCCCTGGAAGGATGTAGTGATGCATTGGTCGTTGCTGGCTTGCTCCAACAAGGCCACAATCACAGCCGAAGGAACCAACGGCATATCACAAGCCATGAAAAAATTCAGTTCCGATGTACTGTGACGAAGTCCGGCAATGATGCCTCCAAGTGGCCCGATTTTTTCAAACGCATCGGGAATGACATCCAGTCCAAACATTTTGTGTTTCTCATGGTTGCTCACAATGGTGATTTTTGAAAAATGTTCCGAAAGCAATTGGATGCCGTGTTGCATCATAGGCATCCCCCGGAAGGGGACCATCGCTTTGTCGGTTCCCATCCGCGAACTTTGTCCGCCCGCAAGAATGAACGCCTGTGCTGGAGTAACTAGTTTTTCCATGAAATGCTAAGATACGAAGCGCAAATCGAAGTCAACCCAAAAGAAGCTTTGTGCCTGCAATCAGCAGTACGATGCCGAGAATAATACGCATGGATTTATGGTTCATGCGTGAGCTTCCCAGCCAAGAGCCGAGTAGGCCTCCCCCAATGACCACTGTTAATGCCCATAGCAAGTTGGTGTCGGTCAGGGATGACAAGGTTGGGAGAGCAAATAATGCAGAGATGGAATTCACAAAAATGAATCCTGCTGATAGCAGCGCTGTTTGTTTCATGGTTGCCCATCGCAATTGAATCAACAACGGACTAAGTATAATTCCTCCTCCGATTCCGATCAAGCCGGAAAGCAATCCGATTGTAGATCCTGCCAGTATTGACAACAAGTAGTTAGGATTCTTTTGCGATGAGTAATCTGTTCTTGAGTTTACAATTAACAATCTAATCGATTGAAAAATCACCAATCCGCCTAAAATCTTTTTGTACAAATCTTGGTCCATTTGGACGGATGCACCCCAATAGGCAGCTGGTATGCTCCCAATGATGAGTGAAGCGAATAGTTTCCAGTCTGGCGCCTCTTTCCTGAAAAATTGCAAGGCGGCGATCAACGATACGCAAATGTTGAGTGTAAGTGCCCATGGTCTCATAGTTTCAGGTGCGAATCCCCAAAGGGCCATCAGGGCCAGGTAGCCGCTTGCTCCTCCGTGTCCTACGCTGGAGTATAGGATCGCCACCAACAGTAGCAGTATAAGGAATGAAAAATCCATCGTAGCGGTTCTATTGGTTAAGGCAAGAGGATGGTCTCAATCATCGTCCCCTTTTTCACTTCTCCTACTTCCGGCTCAAGCACAACTAGGGCATTCGCATTGGCGAATGATTGCATGTTGTAGGATTCTTGTCCATGGAGTATTTGATTCGTCTTCAAATCGGTTTGTGCCTTAAGGAAAGCTGTCATGCCAGGCTTCCGACTGAAGTCGTGCGATAATGGCAGACGTATCCTGGGCAATTCCTTGTCGGGATGGTTTTGAAGTGCCCTCAAAGCAGGGGTAACATACACATAAAAACAGGTCATAACCGATGCGGGATTTCCAGGGAGTCCGAACACAGCCTTGCCTTTGAGCGTCCCATAATAAATGGGCTTGCCCGGCTTCTGTTTCAATTTGTGAAAGCACTTTTTCACCTTGTTTTTCGAAAACACTTCCTCGGTGAAATCATAATCACCGACGGAGATGCCTCCAGTAAATATTATTGCATCGTGATTGGTAATCGCTTTTTCGAATGCGCGGCCCATAGCTGACGGGTTGTCGCGAACATGGATAGTTGAAATTTTTGTGATACCCTCTCGTTGCAGCGCCATTCGCAAAGCAATACTATTGGTTTCATGAATTTGTCCAGGCATTAACTTGACGCCACCCTTTACCAACTCGTTTCCGGAAATAATTACGGCAACCGATGGTTTGTCATACACTCGAACCGTGGTTATGCCTATGGAAACAAGGAATGCGCATGCAGATGGATTAAGCAGGGTTCCGCTTGCGATTGCCACTTTGCCTTTGCGTATTTCCGAGCCTGCCTTTCGGATGTTAGCTCCTTTTATCAGGGTCGCATCCGAAATTTCTATTCTATTATGATGAAGATGTATCCGCTCTTGCATAACCACAGTGTCGGCTCCAAGTGGTATTGATGCGCCAGTGTAGATGCGAACTGCCTGTTTGGGCTTCAAACGCTGACTGTAGGGTTTGCCTGCGGCTGATTCTCCCGAAACAGTCAGTGGTTTTCCTGATAGCCAATCGCTATATCGGAATGCATAACCATCCATTGCTGAGTTGTCGAAAGCAGGTGAATGGACGGGTGCTGTAACTGACTTTGCCAAAACATGGCCATGCGCCTGTTCTATAGGTAGAGTAACCGTTTTGGTCGGTTTCAGACTTTTCAAAATGGCATGGATTGCTTCGTTGGGCGTGTTGATCACTGAGATAAAGTGTTTGCCCTAAAATTACCAAATAAAAGAGTTTTGGCTTGTCGGATGATAGCATACAGATTGTCTGTCCGTTTCCTCAATCAAATGCAATCAAACTTTAAAAATGAAGACACACCCGATTTTTGGTTTCATCTTTGCCAACCAATGATTCAATTTTCGCGGAAATATCTGTAAGCATTTCGTGGAAATTCATTATACTTGATGAAATCGCAAAAGGTTATGAAAAGAAGAAACCCCTTTAATATTGACAACCAGCTTGTTGGGCGCGCTAAAAGGAAAGTACACAGTAGGAATAGTAGCTTATCGAAGATGGTTGAATCCGAGTTGATTCGTTTGTCAAGGAGAACCGTATTGTCAAAACATGATATCACCCCCTTGGTGAAAAGCTTATTTTGAATAGCTCGAAACAATCGTACAGCATATTGCAAAAATTTCTTCGGAAGGCGCTTGGATCCGAAACACATTCAATTAAGTATATCGATCATCTATAATCAATTTCATATACCATCACCTATCATCCATTTAAATTAAACAATGAAATCAATCTGCTTTTTTATCGTTTCAATATTAATACTGTTTGGCACTTGTTTTTGGAGCCATTCCTCGGCTCAAGTGGTCATCAACGAGGGGTCCAATAAGAACTACTCCACCATTGCAGATGAAAACGGCGATCATCCCGATTGGATTGAGATTTTCAATTCAGGAACAGATACAGTTTCGTTGTTGAACTATTCGTTGACGGATGATCCTGCTAACCCTACCAAGTGGACTTTCCCCAGTTTGGAATTGCTACCTGGCGCTTTCAAAGTGGTGTTTTGCAGTGGTAAAAATCGTAAGCCCACCTCAGGATTTGTACAAGTGGTCAACGAAACCAACTATAATGCCACGGTTGGATGGAATACCCATGGTTTCAACGCTCCCTTTTATTGGGATGGCGTATCGTCCCTGCTCATCAATGTGAATTCATACGCTATCGGTTACACCACCAACTCGGTTTTTAACCAAACCCCCACCGCCTATAATGCTACAATTTTCGCTTTTCAGGACGGCAGCTCTGCAGTTTTGGAATCGGAGTACGGATTCAAGGTGCCGGTCCGTCCCAATCTCAAGCTCAACAATGTGGCTATTGGAACGGGCACCCAGCAGAATTCCCCCTTTGATTACCCTGCACCCTATGGCAATTGGTATTGGGCCGCAAAAAATCAGATGATTGTCCCTGCTAGTGAGCTATTGTCGGCTGGGCTTACTCCAGGACTCATCACAAGTATCGCTTTTGATGTTGTGTCAACTGATCCGAATACGGTTTATCAGAACATTGACATTGCCATAAAGCAAGTTGCTTACACCGAAGTAAGCAGCATATTTGAGCCACTCGATACCAGCTTGCGTCTGCATACCAATTTCAAAATCCCGCGACTCGGTGAAACCGTATATCTATACGATGACAACCAAACGCTTATCAGTTCGTTATTGGTGAATCCCGAGCAGCATGATGTGAGTGCCGGGCTGTTTACGAATGCAAACACGAGTGCCGCTCCCGTTTTGTTTGCAGTGCCAACGCCGGGCTCCACCAATAACATGTCGCCTACCTTTACCTCATACTTGTTGCCACCCATCATTACCACCCCGTCTGGCATGTACAACGCGCCCTTGTCGGTTTCGTTGATCAACCCGAACGGAAGTGGAAGCATCATCAGGTACACATTGGATGGGAGCGATCCGGATTTGACTTCGCCGGTCTATTCGGGATCACCAATTCCTGTTTTTTTCTCAAGCGTGTTGAAGGCGCGTGCGTTTTCAACCACTCAGATCAATAGCACGGCTGCGGTTGCTACCTACCTCTTCGGTATCAGCCATGTGACACCGGTGTTGTCGGTCGTCACCGATCCACAAAACCTGTATGGACCAACGGGGATCTTCGACAATTGGCCTTACGATTGGGAACGCTCAGCCTATGTTGAGTATTTCGATACAACCAATGTGTTGGTTTTTTCACAGAAGGCTGGTATGCAAATAGACGGTGGTTTGGGTGGAAGTCGTTCGCATCCGCAGCATTCCTTCCGATTGGAGTTGGATCATTCCGTGTTGGGTGATGGACCGGTATTTCATCCATTGATCCCTAATCGTAGTAGTCGAACCAAATACAGCAAGGTCTATCTTCGAAATGGCAGCAATTATTTCCTAACGCTGCCTTACAAGGATGCTGCGCATACCGAATCCATGGCGGCCGAAACCTACAACTATTATTCGGCTTGGAGGCCCGTTTCAGTGTATGTGAACGGGGCTTATTTCGGACTCTATGAGCTCCGCGAAAAGTTCGATGCGGAGTACTTTGAGGAGCTCGAGGGCGCTGATGCGGATTCCATGGATATATTGAGTTTAAGCGCTTGGAATTATTATGTGCTTCGCGCTGTAGAGGGATCGGCAGATTCCTTTTATGTTGATTTTAATGACTTCAATTCATTGAATCCTTCCGATACGGGGTTTTGGAATGCGGCGGATTCTATTTTTGATCTGCAATACTACACGGATTACATCATCGGCGAAACTTATGTAGGTAATGTGGATTGGCCCCAGAACAACATTAAGATATATCGTTCGAACACCAGTGGTTTTCGGTGGCGGTTCTGTCTGATTGACTTGGAGGGATCCATGAACCCGGGAGGTTTCTCGAATGCTTTCGATGATCATATCGCTTATGTATTAAATGCGAACCCAGCCAACCCTTTCATCAATGTTTTGCTCAAAAGCATTCAAAACCCACGCTATCGAAAGTATTTCATTAACCGATATGCAGATCTTATGAACACAGCATATCAATATGATCGTTTGGAGTCAGTAGCCAACAGCATGTTCAACCAAACAGTCATGGAGATGCCCAAGGAGTATATGCGCTGGGGCGATCCGAATAACATCAGTGGGCAGATGACCGCATTCATCAATAACCATCAGACATTGTTGTCTGAATATGCGGTCCGAACGGACGAGGTACGAGACGATATCTTGAATAATTTTTCCTTGAATGGATTGGTGGATATTACGCTTGATGTGATACCTGCCGGCGCAGGAAAAATCAATATCAGCACCATTATCCCCGATCAGTTGCCATGGACCGGTGTGTATTTCAATGGCAATCCCGTTCGGGTCACGGCATTGCCCAATCCAGGGTATACATTTTCACATTGGGAAGTCACTTCAGGCGCATCCACAATCGTCGACACAAGTATTTCGTTTGAGAGCAACTTCTCCTTTAATACACAGTTAAAGGCTCATTTTAACGGGGTATCTAGTTCGGTTGCTTCCCCGAGCGGGGATTTAGATGTTCTGCAAGTATATCCGAATCCCTCCTCGGGCGTCTTTTATATTCGTGTACATTCGGATGCGCCACCAGCCGCCACATCAAGTCTTCGCGTATTCGATTTCACCGGCGCGGAGGTATTGGTCGAGAAGGGAATCGATTTAAAAGGCATGCACAAGGTGGACCTTTCCAGTCTGCCCAAGGGGGTATACCTAATACAACTCACGTTGGGGAATACCCATACCCATTCTATAAAAATGTCGATTAATTAAGGTGGAATGATTTAAGAAAATTGTCAATATATTTGATTATTTTGATCAAATCCTCGAAATTTTTTAATAAACATCGCCTAATTAATTATGTTCTTGAAAAATATTTGATTAAATGGTATTAATTCAACTGATTTTTGTTTGTGAATGTAAGAGTCAAATTCTGTGTGCGAATATTACGAAATTTGTACGCTGTTATTAAGACAATAAATGGATTAGATGAATATGACTTTAAAATCTTAATGAATATTTGAGAAGCATGAACCCAGCACGATATTTTAAAGAATATAGACAGAAAATCGGCTTTTCTAATCAAGCAGATGCAAAAACATTTTTTTCAGGGAAGGATGTAACTCCAACAATTGACTATAAATACATAGATTCCTTAAACAGTCGAATTTGCCAAATTTTAGAAAGTCTAAATGGGGTAGTCCACAAATCGATCAAATATGATGATTTAAAAGGCTTTATTAACAAAAATTTGGAAGAGCCTTTTAGTGTAATCCGAAATGCTGACCTAATCCCACGATTAAACAACCAAGGTAGGAGACCGGAGGAGGTATTATTTTCTTGGTTACGCGGCTATACAGTTAGCCAGTATTTCACACCTGCTTTTTCTACTATTTTTAAGGTTCCATTATCATCAGTGGTTAATATTGGTGATGATGACCTTTCCAACATCGAAACATTTAAAAGAAGTCCCAAGGCTGACTTGTCAATCAATTCTGGCAACTCATCAATTCGAATCGAAGTTCAATCTGGATTTCAGGGCATTAATGATATAAAGGAGCATAAGGTCAGGGAAGCATGGCGTGCGCGTAGGGAAAGATCCGAACAAACAATTTGTATACATGTCGATATTTATAATGGCCAAGTAGCATTTGTACAACTCGATAATATTTTGGAAAATGATGTGAATTTTGTTACAAGGCAACAAATGGAGGGGCAAAGTGTATTTCAAATAGAACAGAACTTTTTCAAGTGGAGATTAATTGATCCAGCTCCGAGTTTGGACGACCTAGAATTGGAATTAGGATGAAAGCAATAGAGTTGTTTGCAGGTGCTGGTGGACTTAGTCTTGGCTTGAAGCAGGCCGGTATCGATGTTGTTTTGGCAAATGAAATAGTAAAAGATTTTGCCACAACTTATTCAATTAACAACCCCCAAACCAAAGTAATAAACGATGATATACACAACATTGATTGGGAAAATGAAATTTCTACAATTGGCAATGTTGATCTCGTTTCAGGAGGCCCTCCTTGCCAAGGATTCTCAACTGTTGGATCGAAAAATGCAAAAGATCCGAGGAACAGCTTATTTTATGAGTATTTACGTTGTGTGTCAGTGGTTCGTCCGTCATTTGTGATTTTTGAAAATGTTGCTGGCTTTAAGAGGATGTATAACGGCAATGCCTATGCCGCATTATTGAATGAGTTGGATAGCTTAGGCTATAACACAACTTCATCTATACTTGAAGCCTCCAATTATGGCTTACCACAACGACGACAAAGGACAATAGTAATAGGTTGGAAAAAAAGTTTGAGGCAAGTATCTCTTCCTTCTCCAACTCATTCGAAAAATGCTGAATTGTTTGGATTGTCTTCTAAAATTTCAATTTGGGAAGCCATATCGGACTTACCTAAGCTCAAGGCAAATGATTCGTCAGATAGGTATGCAACCGAGCCCCAAAACGATTACCAAGCTTCTATTAGAAATGGCTGCCTAACCTTGACAGAGCACAATTCAACAAATTATGGTCAAAAAATGATAGAAATCCTAAGTCTCGTACCGGAGGGTGGTAGTGTTGAGGATTTGCCTTCTCATCTCAGACCGAAATCGTATTTTAAAAACACATACGCTCGATTAATTCCAAATGAATGTTCACCGACGATTACAAGGAATTTTGGAACTCCATCCTCCTCTCGATGTATCCACCCTTTTCAGAACCGCGCACTAAGTACTAGAGAGGGGGCAAGGTTGCAAGGTTTTCCTGATGACTATGTTTTTTTCGGAGGAAAGTGCTCTAAAAATCTTCAAATTGGCAACGCTGTTCCTCCACTATTCGGTAAAATTATTGCACTTGAAATTTTTAAAACATTATAATATGCCAAGTATTGAATTCTGACATAGTAAAAGTTGTTGAGAATTTTTTACAACACCTTTGCCTAAAATAATTACCCTTGATGTTTTGTTTCTTAAAATAACAGTTTTACGTCTTTGTATAATTAAGCTGGTTTAAGCATAAATCTTTACTACATACGCAATGACAAAAATACTTCTCCACACTTTCCTAATAATACTCACCTCCCTTACTTCCAATGCCCAAACAAACGGGTCGATTGTGCACAACGGGATCACTCGGAATTATATCGTGTATGTGCCATCGGCCTACCAGCCTGGAGATTCATGGCCTTTGGTATTTGTCCTGCATGGGTTCACCCAAACCGCTTCAGCCATCATGGGTGTTTCGGGATTCAATGCCGTCGCCGATACTGGAGAATTTATCGTGGCCTATCCTAATGGTGTGGGTAATGCATGGAATACCAACTCCGGACTAACTGGTGGGTCAACTGCTGATGACATCGGCTTTATTGCTGCACTTACAGATACTTTATACGTCTTATATAACATCGACACCAACCAGGTTTACAGTTGTGGCTTTTCTGCTGGAGGTTACATGAGCCATCGTCTGGCTTGTGAGTCGCCCAGATGCTATGCGGCCGTGGCCTCGGTGGCGGGTACCATGAGTGTTAACGCATTCAATGCTTGTGCCCCTTCCCGTGATATTTCCGTGATGCAGATACACGGTACATCCGATGCCATCGTGAGCTACAACGGAAGCGCACAAGGTGGAAAGTCGGTTGCTGATGTGATTGGTTTGTGGGTGGGAAACAACAGCTGTGCTACCACGCCCCAAACACAATTACTACCCGACATCAATACCCAAGACAACTCCACCGTGGAAAAAAGTGTGTATACTCCTTGCAGTACTGGAACAGAGGTGAATCTTTACAAAGTTATTGGAGGAGGACATCAATGGCCGGGCACAACTTCCACATTTGGCGGGCTAGGAGCTATCAACCGCGATATCAGCGCCAGCGCTGAGATTTGGAATTTCTTCCAAAGGTTTAGTTGTCCAATCCCATCTTCCATTTCGGAGTTGGATATGCGCGAACCTGATTTTGCCTTGGAGCGGGATTTATCTACAGGAGCTGTTACCGTAAGGTGCCACGGTGGTAGTAAATTTGAGATTTCCATGTATGATCTTTCTGGCAAGTTGATGATCCAGGAATCTGCTTTTGAATCATGGACCATCAGCGGCGGATCAACACCCCGAGGATTCTACTTGCTCAAGGCAGCATCGGGTGAAACGACGGCTACCTTCAAGGTTTGGTTTTGAATTTTAGCTATTTTTCATAATTATAATATGGATTAACTTAACCATCAACTGATCATACCATTATTCTGATCTAATGAAAAAAGTCTACTCATAATTTTTACGATTTCTTCTTTATGCTACGCCTCATGCAATGGTTCAAATAGCGGAAAATGTACCGGAGAGCAAGATTGTTCCGCTTGCACCGACTGCTCCAGGTGCCAACATTGTAATGAAGTTGGAGGCATGTGTGGAGTTTGTAATGATGGGGAAGACACCAATTACGAACCTTAGTGCAAATACACAACAGGGCTATAGCCAAAGCAAATAACAGTAGAATACAATGAAACCCAACGGCTCAACAGTTGACGAAATCCTATCCAATCATCCACCCGATCGGTTGGAGCCTTTTAACAAACTGCATCAGATAATCGTCAAGAACCTGCCCAAAGGATTCGAACCTGCCATAAGCTATGGTGGTTTGGGATATGTAATTCCTCATAAAATCTACCCAGCTGGCTATCACTGCAAGCCTTCCGAGCCGCTACCTTTTGCAGGGATCGCTTCCCAGAAAGGCTCCATCAACTTTTACCATATGGGCATTTATGCCGATCCCGAGCTATTGGATTGGTTCGTTAGCGAATATCCCAAGCATTGCAAACAAAAACTGGACATGGGGAAGAGTTGTGTGCGATTCAAGAAAATGGACGATATCCCCTATAAGCTCATCGGTCAGCTCATGAAAAGGATGAGCGCCAAGCAATGGATTGACATGTATGAGGAAAAATATCTTCCCAAACCCAAGAAGAAATAGTGATTCCCTTATGACCTCAAGAGCTCTTTGTTTATTTGGTATACTCTTGTAATTTAGATGTAATTAAAGAACCCTAAATAACAAAATCATGGAACAACAGCCGTCGAATAAAAAAAGCATTCAATACTATGTATTGCTTGGTCTGGCTATTGGCGTATCATCTGGCATTGGACTTGGCGTGATATTGGACAATCATGGATTTGGGGTGGGTATTGGGACCGGACTTGGTGCCGCAATAGGTGCGGTTATTGGCAACAAGAAAACCAAGGCTTGATGCCCCTCAGTGATATCTTTTAAAAATGTTGCCTTAAATTAGGTAATAGAATGCTATTGTATCAACGCTGCTTTCGGATGAATGCAATGGCTTCATCATTAAAAATATCAGGCCGTTCGATGTTCACCACATGTCCACATTGCGGAATTACAAAAAGAGTGGAGGAGCTGTGGTCTTTCACGAGTTTCGTTATAGATGGCAAAAACATATAATCTTCTTCACCCATAATGTACAAAGTTGGAATTCCCAAGTCGCGGATTCTAAACAGCGCGAGCAAAGGATTGATGCCAGCCAACAGCCGGCACCATTTTTCAAATTCCTTTTGATACAGTTTTTTTGCTTCTTGAATAAATAGCAACCTAGATTCTCGATGTTTTTTTCTGGGCATGATGACAAAAGCCAGGAAGCGATATAAAGTCATGTAAGGAATGATGGTATGAATACCGAGGCCCAAGCGCATCAACACTTGTCCACGGAAATTCAACTTCATCACAGCGCCACCCATAATCATACTCAAAGTTCGTTCGGGGTATCGCTCACTTAACTCCCGAATGATGATAGTGCCAAGTGATATACCGATGTAATGTGTTTTTTGTATACTCAAATGATCAAGAACTTGGATTATATCATCGCCTATGGCTTGAAATGTGTATCGCTGCTTATGATCCAATTCAGGCTTCCTAGAACCACCATGGCCTCGCAAATCCACCAATAAAAGATTGAAATGCTTTCTAAACTCTCGCAACTGCTTGAACCAGATGTTGCTGCTTCCACCGGCACCATGCACAAAAGTGACCCAATCGGCCTTGGGATCAATAACATGGGTGTTGAAATGAAGCATTTGGATGGAAAGGTACCTATAATGTCAGGTAAGTAAACGATTTGAGCCAACCTTTTATGAAACGATTTCATGAATCGCCTACCCAAACCTTATTTGCCTTTGAAACTCAAAAACAACTTCTTTCTGTTATTGTTTACTGATATCGATAATATGGGTGGTATTCTCCCCTAAATTTGTTCTTAAACCATGCTTCGTTTCATACTTCCTGTCACTTTTTGGTTTCTATTGGATCTGTATGCCTTTTTGGGTTTGCGTACCATTACATCCAAGTGGTCCCCTGTTGCAGCCAATGCTGCTCAAATAATCTATTGGGGAGTTGATTTGCTGATCCTAGCTGCCATAATTTATTATGGCTACATGGGCAAATTTGAACTAGGTCCAAGCAAGCAGGTGGACTGGTTGATGAGTATGCTTATCATTTCAATAGTCCCTAAGCTGGTAATTGTTTCCGTGCTCGGGATGGAGGATATGGCCAGAGGTGTAACAGGATTGTTCGCGTTCGCACAAAAGCTCTTTGGCTTTTCAGAAACGAAGGATTTCATACCTGAGCGCCGCACATTCATCAGTCAATTGGCTTTCGGAATCGCAGCTGTTCCTTTTCTTGGGTTGCTTTATGGTTCCATTAAAGGTAAATACGATTATAGAGTTCATCGGGTGAAACTCAAATTCAAGGATCTGCCTGAGGCTTTTGATGGTTTCAGGATTACCCAGTTATCCGATATCCATTGTGGGAGCCTCGACGACAAAAGTGCTGTGATGCGTGGAATTGAAATGGCCAATGCGCAGAATGGCGATCTGGTTGTATTCACAGGCGATTTTGTAAACAATCGCGCTGATGAGTTGGATGAATGGATAGAGCACTTTGGTTTGTTGAAAGCGCGATTCGGCAAATACTCAGTCTTAGGCAATCATGACTATGGCGATTATGTAAAATGGCCAACAATGGATGCCAAGGCTCAAAACATGGATAAGTTGCTGCGTAACCAAAACAAGATGGGATTCGAAATTTTGCTCAACAGCCACACTCGCATACATAAAGATGGTCAGTCTATCGTCCTTGCCGGAGTCGAAAACTGGGGCAGTCGTCGGGGTTTCGCAAAATACGGCGACCTACCCAAAGCTTTGGAAGGGGTTAGTAGCAATGAGTTCACCATATTGTTATCACATGATCCCTCGCATTGGGAAGAGGAGACTTTATCTCATGAAAAAAATATTCACCTGACCTTATCTGGTCACACACATGGAATGCAATTCGGTGTTGAGATTCCAGGTATCAAATGGAGTCCGTCCAAATACATCTATCCTCGATGGGCCGGTTTGTATGCTGAAAACAACCGCCATTTATATGTAAATCGTGGGTTTGGGTTTATTGGTTATCCGGGAAGGGTAGGAATCCTACCTGAAATTACTATAATTGAGTTGCAGCGCGCTTAATCAGACATACACCTAACTTTTTAATTTTCAATTTAGACCATCGGCAATCTTCATTGTTGTGGATGTCAGGCACTTTCATTAATTTGGTGCTCCCAATCTAAATGATTCTTAACCTTTTAATGAATTTCATTAACATGAAAAAGATTTTACAACAACTGATCTTTCTAATTGTAGTCATCTTCATTGGTTCCTGTGGTGGCTCCTCAAGTCGTGTTCCTATTGTTGATTTGATACCCGTCAAAACAGGGAAAGATTACCAGTACATCAACTGTGATGGTAAAATAATCATCAACCCACAGTTCAGTGCGGCAACTGTTTTTAGAGATGGCTTGGCATTGGTGAAAACCAATGGAGACGAACCGATGTGGGGCTACATTGACAAGGATGGGAAATATGCCATTGCTCCCAATTATAAGCAAGCTACCGTTTTCAGTGATAACTTGGCATGGGTTGTTACAGAAAACGGAGCGCCAACAGCTATCAACAATCGGGGAGAAATAAAAATCACTTTGCAAAATGCTGAATCGGTCAAATTATTTCATGAGGGACTAGCCGCATTCAGCGTCATTGATAGCGCTGGTACCAGTTGGGGATTTGTAGACGCTACTGGTAAAGTAGTCATCAATCCCCAGTTCTCAAGCACGGGAAATTTTTCCAATGGAAAATGTGCTGTTGAAAATGCCGAGGGGCAATGGGGCTACATTGATAATACAGGTCGAATCATCATCAATTATCAATTCGACAAGACAAAGGAATTCCGGAATGGGAAAGCGGTGGTATATTCTGGAGACAAAGCGGGTGTGATCGATGAAGCGGGAAAGTATATCATCAACCCCCAATTCGATGAAATGTTGCCTGATGGAAATAATTTTGTCATCGAACAAGGGAAAAATTTTGGTTGGTGTGATAGTGATGGTAAAATCATCATCAATCCACAGTTTGCTCAGGCGTTTCCTTTTAATGGCAACGACTTGGCCGCTGTCTTGTCAGGATCAAACTGGGGCTTCATCGACAAAGAAGGCAAGTTTGTTATTAATCCTCAATTCACATGGGCATTTCCATTTAATGGGCCTGTTGCACTAGTTATGAGTGGACTAGAGCTAGGTTTTATCGATAGGCAAGGAAAATATGTGATAAACCCTCAATATGATGGGGTTTCAGCAGATTTTATTTCCCATGTCATTAATGCACGGGCCGAATATGAATCGGTTAAGACGGATTTTTTCAATTTGGCTTCCATTGTCAATAGAATTAATTTGAATAATCCGGAGGGAATATCAATAGGCAGTCCGCTTTCGGATGTATTGACGAGACTACGAATCGACGAGGATAAATTCAGTAAATACTCTTCGGAGCACACATTGGTTTCCAATCAGAAAATTACCAACGACGCTTCCGTCAGCTTTGAGGTGCGAGCTCGTGCCTACACGGAGATTCCCGATGGTTGGTATTCCAAAAAGGTCTTCAATCCGAATGCCGTTATCGAAGGATTCTCGTATACCATAAGACTTTCCGGTAAGGGTTATGGAAAAGACGAAGAGGTCGTATCAGCCATTGAAGGAGCTCTAGCGGGATATACTCGGATTGGTGATCTTGAGGATGAGAACGACAGGACTTATGCCAACAATAAACAGGAGGTCAGAATCGTCAACTACCGATCCCAGATTTCAATAGTCGTTAAGTCCATAGAGGATGAATCAGTTCAAATAGAATCCTATGCCAACTAAAAAATCAGCCATTGTCTTACTGCTCTGTTTTGGTTTTTCAGTAGGTGCCTTGTTTGGACAACAAAACAACAATTGCATTACTAGGTATCAGTTGCAGAAGATGCAAAACTCTACTCTTGATGATATCCGCATGTTTTTGAATGCTGAGGGTTGGAGTTTTGATGATGCTAGATCGAACCAGTTTTTCGACTATTTCGGGTACAACATAAACTATGATATGGTAGCATGGGAAAAGCCGGATTATTATAACGGAGGCAAGATAATTCTGTATACCTCCTCCGGCAAACCCAATATTGTCATTTTTCAATCCAACTCAAATTGCTTCAAGGTCCTGTTGAAATCAATTGCTCCTTCCAAGGGCAAAACAGTTGTGGAAAGCGACCGTTTAATTACAAATTTCAGGGAAGGTGCGGTTACTTATGAATTCCGGGAATATAAAAATGATTATACCAGTAGACAGTACTCGATACTCATCTATAATACCAATGCCTTGGATAAGGAGCTCCAAAGTATGAGAGATAAACAATTGGCAATAGAAAAGGCGGAGAAAGAAGCAATTGAGGCTGCAAACAGGGCGGTGGAGGAGAGAAAGGCCAAGTATCAAAACACTTTAGTAGAGGCTGATGGATATTTTGCCGCAGGTCAATATGAAACAGCCCGATTGAAGTACATCAATGCACAGGAATTAGAGGACAACATGTTCGTTAGATCAAAAATCGCATTGTGTAATGATGCCATTTGCGAGGCACTTGTTTCGGCAGGAGACTCCCTGTTCATGGCTTCTCAATATGTAAGCGCCTTGGCTTATTACAACCGTGCCCGCGAATGCACTGATAACTCTTCTGCATTAAATGCAAAAATTGATGCCGTAGAACGAAAAGTATTGGATAATAAAATCGTAGCTGCTCGGTCGAAAGCCGATAGGCTTTTTTACGATAAAAACTATGACCAAGCAATTGACGCATACAATGCCGTGCTGGTTTTAGATAATGGCAACGGGTATGCACAAAGTCAAATCACTAAAATCAATTCGATTAAAACATTATTGGCCAAAAGAAGTACGGTTATTTTTGACTATTCTAAAACAAATGCCCAAGACCTTAGTCTCTTTAAGGCTATTCTGGCGCAGGATTTGAATTCAAGAATTTACAAAACCAAAGACGGATATTTGAATTTTAATTTCACCATATCTTTTGACACATCAGGAACAAATAATTCATTTCCAAATGTGCTTTCAACTTCCTCCCAGGATTTCACAGCTTATTTGTTAGAGATGTCAAAAAATCCAATCTTAGGTGCAGCCAGAGAGGATGGATATTATCTGGCATCATCTGAAAGTTTTCCAGTTAATATGAGATGGAACACATCTAAAGTGGCTGTTAAATCAAAATTCAAGGGAATCACACTCTCTGATAACTCTATTCTGTCCTCTAACGCTATAGAAAGCTATGTAAATTTGCTTCCTTACAATTATGGAAAGTTTGAATTTGAAGTCAAATCAAAAACCGTTAACAATAAAACATATAGCGATATCCAATTTGAGAAATTTTCGACCGCAGGACCACAATCCGCACTATATTCAATGATCTTGCCGGGTGTAGGCACATTGAAGGTCACACATGGAGAAAAGGGCTGGGGTCGTTTGGCTTGCTTTTTGATTTCGGCCGGCTCGTCTATAGGCTCTAAGCTTTATGCAGATGCTCAATATGATAAATATAATACAGCTACTGATCAAGGTGAAAAGGATAGCTATAATGATAACTACAAAACAGCTAATACCATAGCATTGGCTGCAGCAGGAGTATCTGCTTCACTTTATGTTTACGATGTTATATGGGTCTTTACAAAAGGGTTCAAAAACTTGAAACAGTCCAAATCCTTGCGTCAGCAACTTAGTAAGGGTCCTATACCTGTTCGGGTTCAGCCCATTGCTTTTTAATAATAATAGGTTTTCAACCGCCAATCCCCATCATGGTTCGCCTTTGCTCTTCAGTTTCCTGCAATCCCCATTCAGTTCCGCTGTTGCCGCCAAGTTGACGATGTTTGCCTGCCAAACAATCCTTTATCAGTGCTTCAATATCATGTCCATTTCGAAAAGCATTTAACAAATCTGTTTCGGTTTTTGAAAATAGACAATTTCTCATTTTGCCATCGGCAGTTAACCGCAAGCGGTTACACCCATCGCAGAAAGGTGCGCTCATTGTGCTGATAATGGCAATGGTACCCTTACTGCCTGGAATACGGAATTTGCGAGTAGTGTCATGAGGTCCATCTTCTAATTTTTCTAATGAGCCGAAAGCCAACTCTATCATGTCAACGATCTGCTGAAGATTGATTAGTTTTTCGGGTCTCCATCGGTTTCCTGGGAAGGGCATGAACTCTATGTATCGGATGTGAACGGGTTTAGCCACTGTCCATGAAGCGAAATCAACCACCTCATGATCGTTATAACCATTCATCACTACCATGTTCACCTTCACATCAAAACCTTTTGTCAATAACAAATCAATATTGGATTTCACCTTTTCAAAGTCATCGCGAAGTGTGAGGCGATGAAAATTCTCTTTTCGTAGGGAGTCGAGACTTACATTCACGGATTTTACTCCTGCCTCATGCATGATATCAATAAAGTGATCTAGACGGGATCCATTTGTGGTGAGTGTTAATTTTACCGGCAACCTACCTAAGGCGAGCATAATGTCACCGGCGTCTTTTCGAATTAGCGGCTCCCCGCCGGTTAAACGGATTTTGTTTACTCCTAAGGATACGAATTTGGTTGCAATCTCAACAATCTCTTGTGCCGTCATCCGATCGCTAGCCACGGTTGAACATCCGTGGTTGAACTCAGGTTCCGGTAAGCAATAAAGGCATTGATAATTGCATCGATCTGTTAAGCTGATCCGCAAGTAGTCATGAATGCGTCCGAAGTTATCTACCAACATAGAAAGCTGGATAATTAGTTATTGGTCGTTAGTCTTTCGCCTGAGGCGAGATAAATCGGTATGTTGTCAATCGCAAATCATTTTATCCTCCGGAAAACGGGGGCAGTAATGCTATCTCGTCACTTTCGTGGATGGGATGGCTCAAGTCATTCACAATTTTTCTATTCACTGAAATCACGAATGTAGCCTCTTTCAAGGCGGGCCAAGTGGTAAGTAACCAATTATGTAATTCCAAAACCGATTTCGGAGTGGTTTCGATAATATGCAGCTCCCTGCCGGTAATTTCTTGTATGGAGGCGTAACAAAGAAGGTTCATCTCTGCCAAGTTAGGGAATTGTTAAAAAACAACCTTGTAAAATTTGTTGAATGGCATGTTTTTATAAATTAGCACTATGGCATCCGCAATATCCATTGTCCGTTCGGCTCCCCCTATAGATCAAGTAGGAGTAGAGGAGCGTGTATCTCGTTTCACCAAACGAAGCATTAAGTCTACATCAAAAATCGATGCATTGAAAATGGCCATCTCGATGATGGATCTCACCACGCTGGATGCCAAGGACACTCCCGGTAAGGTGCGCCAGCTCTGCAACAAAGCCATTCGCCCAGACGATTTTATGCCTGACATACCCTCCGCTGCTGCAGTATGTGTGTACCCAAACATGGTTTCCATAGCCAAGGATGCGTTGCGTGGCACAAAGATTCAAGTAGCTGCTGTGGCTACCGCTTTTCCAAGCGGGATGTCAACACGCGATGTCAAGATTCGTGAAACCAAATATGCCGTATCCGAGGGCGCTGATGAGGTTGATATGGTTATTTCCCGAGGCAAATTTCTTGCTGGCGAATACAACTTCGTTTTCGATGAAATAGCATCTATCAAAGATGCATGCGGCAAGGCCCATCTTAAGGTAATCCTGGAAACGGGAGAGCTCGGTACATTGGATCGTGTACGGCAAGCTAGTGATCTTGCAATGCATGCAGGTGCTGATTTCATCAAAACATCAACGGGGAAAATACAGCCCGCTGCCACCTTGCCCGTAACACTAGTCATGTTGGAAGCTATTCGTGATTTTTATTTCAATCATGGAAAAATGATCGGTATGAAACCTGCCGGAGGTATCAGCAATTCGAAACTTGCATTGCAATACCTGGTCATGGTTCATGAAACTCTAGGTGATGCATGGCTCAGTCCGGATTATTTCCGTTTTGGCGCAAGCGCACTTGCAAATGATATGCTAATGCAAATCAGAAAGCAATTGTCTGGGGTTTATCAGTCGGAAGATTATTTCACAAAAGACTGAGCGGTTATTTTGTCTTGTTGTCTTTTCTTTCAAAGAGCCAAGGCAGGGGTTTAACGGGTTTCATATAATAGTTGTCCCGCAAGTATTTACGGATATGCTCCATTCCTTCTTGTATATCATCTGTGAAAAGCACCAATTTCAAATCATCTGAATTGATGGTTTTCTCCTCCATCATTTTTTCAAAAAACCTTCTTAAAGGCTCATGATATTCGGTGCCATAAACTACCACTGGAAAGTCATGGATTGTGCCCGTTTGTATCAAGGTGCAGGTTTCAAATAATTCATCCATGGTACCAAAACCACCAGGCATCACCACGAAACCATAAGAGTACTTCAGCAAAAGCACTTTCCTCACGAAAAAGTAACGGATCATAACCCAGCGATGCATATATGGGTTTGGTTCCTGTTCATGCGGTAGTACAATGTTGCATCCAACCGATCGTCCTCCGTTTTCAAAGGCTCCTTTGTTGGCAGCCTCCATGATTCCGGGTCCGCCTCCGGTCATCACCGTGCCACCCATATCTGCTATTGCTTTACCAAAGGCGTAAGCGGTTTTGTAGTATGGATGGTCTTCCTTGAATCGTGCGGATCCGAATACGGTTATGCAAGGACCGGAAAAGTGCAATGCACGCAATCCACGCAACATTTCCCAGAAAACTCGGATAGCAAAACGCAGATTGTATCTTCGGCTTTGTGGTGCTTGAAGAAATCCCGATGGGTTTTTTAGGTGAGGTTCAAACCCTGGTGTGAATCGGTCGGAAGGTGCACTTTCTTTCATTATGATGATTCCTATAAGGAGACAGGTTACGATGATTAATCGTTCATCTGATATGTTCACGGAAAAGTGCTCGGAACACCAGTATGCCGATTACAGAGCCGGCGAAATTGGCTAAGGCATCCGCCCAATCGCCAAAACGGTCTGTTAAAACGAATTCTTGAAACAGCTCAATAAAAATGCCGAAAAGGGTTGCAGTAACCAGGGAAAACACTATGGCATTGTACCGTATTTTCCGATATACGAATTGCTTCAAGCTGGATCCCATCAATAGGAAACTCAAAACACCGTAAAGAAAAATATGAATCAGCTTATCACCGGAAAGTATCCTCCAAAGGGAAAAATCTGGCAATTCGGAATTGGAAATACTACTGAAAGCCCAGATCAGTATGGACCAAAAAAGAGGTGCCTTGAAATATCTAAGCATGAAGGAATAGGCCAGCAATAGGCCGTTAAACTTAATCGATTCACATGCCCAACAACGCCTTATAGGCATCTGCGGAAAGCAGGCTATCGGCATCTCCAGGATTGGCCATTTTGACTTTGATCATCCAGCCATCCCCATAGGGATCTTTATTTACAGTTTCGGGTGCACTTTCCAAACCAGTATTCAGTTCAAGAATTTCACCTGTAATAGGCATGAACAAGTCTGAAACCGTTTTGACCGCCTCCACGGTACCAAACACAGCTTCCTTTTCTACGGTTTCTCCAACGGTATTTACATCTACATAAACGATATCACCCAATTCGCTTTGTGCAAAATCGGTAATACCAATGGTAGCGGTATCGCCTTCGATTCGAATCCACTCGTGGTCTTTGGTGTACTTGAGTTCGGCAGGGAAGTTCATGTGTTGATCTGTTAAAGTTTTATGTCGGCAAAAATAATGTTTTAATTCTTACTGCGCCAAAGTGAAACGAACACTTACTCCTGCAGAAGTATTTGCTGTAGGGAATGAATTCGATATTAGTGGCGAATTGATGGTCTTGTCAAAGAATAAACGAACATTGAATCGTTCGTTTAGGGAATAGTCCGCAGCCAGCTTGAAAGAAAGGATAGTTAACCCTGCGGTTGGCTGGTCGATGTTTTGTTGCAATCTGCGTACGATGGTGCTGTTTTTGCGTAATGAAAGATCTCCAGTCAAGTTCAAATCATTGCCTGTTGAGCCTTTCTTTTTCGTTCTTTGCAACCCAAACGGCAGCTTG
>JBKCHO010000073.1:0-48983 GCA_046302815.1 Bacteroidota bacterium
CATATCTATCGAATCCTGATCCTTGACCGAACCACCAGGCTGAATAACTGCCTTGATTCCGGCTTTACCGGCAATTTCGACGCAATCTGGGAAAGGAAAAAAAGCATCAGATGCCATGGCCGAACCCTCCAACTCCAATCCAAAACGCTTCGCTTTTTCAATGGCTTGATTCAATGCATCCACTCTAGAGGTTTGACCCACACCTGCCGCCAGCAACCTGTTGCCTTTCACGATAACGATAGTATTTGACCTGCTGTGTTTAACTATCCGGTTGGCGAAAAGCATGTCAAGCACTTGATCAGGAGTGGGCTTTTGCCTTGTAACCACCTTCAAGTCAGACTCCATCTCCTGTTTTTCATCTCGAGTTTGCCAGAGTAATCCATTTAGTACTGTACGAACCATTCCTTCAGGTTTTGGTATTGATTTAAGGACCAGTATTATACGATTTTTTTTTGCTTTGAGAATCTCAAGTGCTTGCTCCGAAAAGGCGGGGGCAATTAAAACCTCAAAGAATAGTTTTCCGATCTCTGAAGCCAGATCGGCCTCAATTTTTGAGGTAAAAATGATGATGCCACCGAAAGCGGAAACCGGATCTGCATCCAAGGCGTTTTTCCAATTTTCAGCCGGATTAGATCCACTTGCAACGCCGCAAGCGTTATTGTGCTTGATAACTGCAGCCATAGGTTGATCAAACTCCCCAGCCAGATTGATTGCAGCATCAATGTCCAATAGATTATTGTAAGACAACTCTTTACCAGACAGCTGCTCCACAACCTCATCCAGTTTGCCGTAAAACACTCCTTTTTGGTGTGGATTTTCGCCATATCGAAGGTTAAAACCAGCGCCCTGTGGCCATTCCAACCCATTGCGCTCACCAGTAAGAGTCCAATGACCAATCAACCTATCATAATTAGCAGTAGTCTCAAAAGCCTTGGCCGCTAGTTCTCGCCTGAAATCCAGATCAAGTGAACCTAAACCAAGTTGCATCTTATCGATAACGGATGGGTATTGCTTATAGGATGACACCACCGAAACGAACCTGAAATTCTTCGCGGCGGCCCTCAATAAAGAAACCCCTCCAATATCGATTTTCTCAATGATTTCGGATTCCGTTCCACCAGCATACAGTGTGTCGGAGAAAGGATAGAGATCAACCACCACCAGGTCAATTGAAGGAATCTCATGGATGTTGCACTCAGCGATATCGGAATCCAAGTTGCGGCGATTCAAAATTCCACCAAACACCTTGGGATGCAGTGTCTTTACCCTGCCATCCAATATCGAGGGGAAGCCCGTTAGATCCTCAACCGAACGAACCGGTAACCCCAATTCATGGATAAAACGCAAGGTGCCGCCGGTGGCCAGTAATTGAACCCCTTGTTGGTTCAAAAATCTGACTAGCTCCTCCAAACCAGTTTTATGATAGACTGAAATTAGTGCAGTTTTAATTGGAAGTTGAGATGATGACATGATTGTGAATTTACGAGGGAGCACAAAATTAACCAATGCCAAACCATCACTTCTCGGTTATGAGCATGTGTTGACAAAAATTATAGGAAAAACAAGTTGTCCGTTTTGTGGTTATTCAATGATTACTTTTGAAGCAAGTCAAATTATATCAATTCGCCGAACAGCATGCTACTTTACTGGAAACTGGTTCGTGAAAGTGTGATATTCGCTTTCCAAGCCTTGTCAGCCAACAGGCTTCGAACGGTGCTTTCCCTATTGGGTATAACCATCGGCATTTTCACAATAATCATCGTTTTTACCGTGGTGGATTCCCTGGAAAAGAATGTACGAAGCAGTGTGGAATCTCTTGGCGACAATGTGGTTTATGTTCAAAAATGGCCTTGGGCATTCAACTCTGACTACCCTTGGTGGAAATACTGGCAGCGCCCAAGTCCAAAATATAAGGAAATGGAACTTTTACGAGAACGATGCACTGCTGCACAATCGATGTGTTTCGAAATCAACATCTCTGGAAAAACCATTCGCCACCAATCATCATCCGTCGAGAATGCCGGCATTACAGCAGTTTCTCATGATTACAACCTCATCAAGTCATTCGAACTTGAAGAAGGCCGCTATTTCTCCGATCAGGAATCCAAGAGCGGCCGCAATGTTGTCCTGATTGGTCATGCATTGAAGCTCTCCTTGTTTGGAGATGAAGAGGCATTGGGTAAAACCATTCAGGTTGATGGTAAAAAGCTTGAGGTGATAGGTGTTTTTAAGAAAGAGGGAAGCAGCATCATTGACATGGGAAGTTTGGATAACTCTATGCTTTTAACCCTCAATTTCGTGCGTAATTTGGTCAGGGTCGACTCAGACAATCTTCGTCCATCCATTCAAGTTAAAGGAAAGCCTGGTGTTTCCAACGAGGAGCTGATAGACGAGTTGAGAGGAGGCATGAGATCCATTCGACAACTCAGACCAATGGAGGAGGATGACTTCGCATTGAATGAGTCCAAGCTTCTTTCGAACCAAGTTGGAAACCTCTTCGGAGTCATTGGCTTGGCCGGTTGGATTATCGGTGGCTTCTCCATCCTCGTTGGTGGTTTCGGAATAGCCAATATCATGTTTGTTTCTGTCAGGGAGCGAACCAATCAGATTGGAATTCAAAAATCGCTAGGTGCCAAAAATTATTTCATTCTAGTACAATTTCTATCAGAGGCGGTTACCTTGAGTTTGATCGGAGGCGCCATGGGCCTTGCCATTGTATTTTTGATGACGACAGCCGCTTCAGCCGCCATAGATTTCGATCTGACCCTTTCTATTGCCAATATCCTCAAGGGGCTAGGCATTTCGGCTATAATTGGAATCATTTCCGGGTTTGTACCCGCCTACACTGCCTCCCGCCTAGATCCGGTGGAAGCCATACGCTCCAACGGCTAACCAGAACCTGTTCAAGTAAACATACCTGTAAGCTCCTTAATCCTTTTCTCCACCAACATCAAAGGAGAAGCAATAGCGTTGACATATTGAAAGTTGCCCTCCCTTGAATTGTTTATGGATAATTGCACTGGACTAGCTTCGCTTTGAATGGCATTGGCCTTGAATAAACCGGTGGATTCATCATAGAATAAATAGGGTGCTCCAGAGGAACCAAAACGGAAATACCCTCTTATCAGGTAACGAAACCCCTCCAAAATATAATTGCCTCCAATGCGGTCGAAAAACATCTGATGTTGATCTAAGTACCCTTCTATGGTGGCTTTATTCAATAATCTGCCCAAGAATCCGCTCGGAGAACTTTGAAGGCAAAACACATCTGTATTGCGATCATCTAGAATTGAAAAATCCAAATCTACCGAAGGAAGATAATCCTTGGCATCAAGCACCTCTGGCGCCAATCGGTACAAGGCAATATCGGCATCATAAAAGGCCTCAACCAAATCCAATTGCAATAGGTATGTGTGTCTTTGAATAGCTCCCTCATAGAACCTGGAATGCTCTGGAATTAAATCCCCTATTGCGGGGTTTCCGTAAAAGGAATCCTCTTTGAACTGCACAATTAAATGCGGCTTACAAACCCCTTTATTACCCAAGGATACCCATCGATTGTCAAAACCCGAAGAACGGAATGTCTCTGTTAATCCGCCTACAAGAGACTGGTCCTGGATTTCCAAATACCTATAATTGCCAGAATCATCAGGCAAATAACACCTTTGAAAATGGGCGGCCTGTGATTCACTCAACAAAGGCAACAGCTGATCTCTAAAAACTTCCTCAGGAATGCCACGCAGCAAGGAACACTCAGTTCGTAGATTATGAGCAACAGACAAAATATATCCGCCACCAATATGAAATGCGATGATGTTATTGTCGAAATGTCGTTTGCGTGGGTTGTGAGCCCCAAATACCCACATGATTCGAAATAAGGGAGAATGCTGTTCGGAAACTATTGAACGAAAAAATGGCTGCTTGTCATTCATGCGGTATATTTTAGAACACAAAAGTGTAGCATTTTTGCTAAAAGCGCTGAAAAACAAAGTTTTTTATCAAAAAAATACCAAATTTGGCAAGACCTGTTTTAAGTGCAAAACCTTTGAAAAATCTCGTAGTTTAGACTAAATTAGACAAGTACTAATAAAAGCCAGAACCTAACCACAAGACGCTCGAGAATCTATTCATGAAAAAGAAAATTCTAGTGTTGTCGGGACTTCTGGTCGCCGTTTTATTTTTAAGCAATTTCACCGTCCGCATGGACGCTGCCAAGCCTTTCCATACCGCGGAAGAACTGGAGACTTTTCATCAAATGGCCTCCACCCCACTTGGTCCAGGCGAATATTTCCTACCCTCAACTAGCTGCAAAGGATGTCATGGTTACGACACACTGATGCAAGCTAATATCGATGAGAACGGCAATGATGTGAATTTGTTTGATCGTTGGGAAGGCAGTATGATGGCTTTTAGTGCTAAAGATCCACTGTGGAGAGCCAAAGTGAGCCATGAATCGTTGGTGAACCCCGCCCACAGTAATGCTCTTGAGACCAAATGCACATCTTGTCATGCACCAATGGGTCATTACGATGCCATATACGGAGGAGCAACCCATTATACACTTGCTGACTTGGTCAATGACACTTTAGGTTTGGATGGCGTGTCGTGCGCCAGTTGTCATACCATTTCACCCAATGTGGGAGGAACTTTCTCGGGAGAAATCCCATTCGATACAACAAGACAGATTTATGGTCCGTTTCCTGGACCTTTTGCAGGACCCATGCAGCTTTATGAAGGGTATACTCCGGTATATAGTCCCCACATGGATGAGTCATCGGTCTGCTCCCCTTGTCATACACTGATCACCCAAACCGTTGACTTGGCTGGAAATTATACCGGAGCTGATTTCGTTGAACAGGCTACCTACCACGAGTATTTGAACTCCAGCTACGCAGGTACCTCCACCACCTGCCAAAGCTGCCACATGCCCCGACTTAGCGATGCTATTGTGATTGCCAACGGTTACATTACCCTTCAACCTCGATTCCCATTCAACCAACACACCTTCGCAGGAGCTAATAGTTTCATGCTGCAGCTAATTAAAAGCAATAAGAGCTCTCTAGGAATAACAGCCTCCGATGCCAATATCGATTCATCATTAGCTGCAACATTGGAGATGCTCCAGCAAAAATCAGTGGAATTCGACCTCATAGCGGACGGACTAACTCCTGACACAGCATTTTACCGCGTTAGAATTCGAAACAAAGCGGGACACAAATTCCCATCTGGATATCCAGCAAGAAGAGCTGTACTTCAATTCGTGGTTCTTGATTCAGCTGGGGATACTTTGTTCCAATCAGGAATATTTGATTCCAATTACAGAGTGATTGGCGAAAATCCTCAATACAATCCACACTACCAATCCATCAATCAAAACCATCAATCTCAAATTTATGAGATGGTCATGGGTGATGTGAATGGTCAGTTCACCTCTGTCCTAGAAAGAGCTGCCGTCTTACTTAAGGACAATAGAATCCCACCCGATGGATTCACCACATCCTCCAGCGTATACGATACTGTGCAAATTTCATCAGATGCCCTGGCTGATGCGGATTTCAATAAAACCAACGGATTGGAAGGGTCGGGCACCGATTTTGTACAATTCAAAGTGCCTGTCGCCGGCACTACAGGAAGCATTCAAGTGAAAGCCAAAATGTATTACCAATCGGTTCCGCCGAAGTGGCTTGATGAGATGTTCACTTTCAATAGCGCTGAAATCGACACTTTCAGGAACATGTATACGGGAGCGGACAAATCCCCCGTTTTGGTAGGCTCCGACAGCATTACCGAAGTACTTACATCCATATCCTCTGCGACAGCAATGGATTTAAAAGTTTTTCCAACTCTTACTCAAGATGGTTTGATTTTCATAGAGCTCCCCAACCATGATAACATCATTCGTATCGAGGCTGTTGATGCAAGTGGTAAAAAATTCATCTTGCGTAGCATGGGTGAAAATGGAAAAAAGACAAAATATCAACTACCCTCCGCATCGGGTCTTTACTTCATCCGAGTTGAAACCAAGCTTGGATCCAAAACGGTGAGGGTATTGAGATTGTGAAAAGTTTAATAAAAGTTAAAAGAACATTGAAGAATCCTGTTAAAACCAAATAAACCCAACACATAATGAATATCAATTTACCAAAACTGACTACCCTTTGTATTGCGGCGTTACTATCAAGCGCGGTAAGTGCACAGCAACTCTCTTTCACCAACTCCAACAACAAACTTTCTTCAGCTACGCGAAGCGGTTGTGCCGTTACGGTAGTAGATGTAAACAACGATGGCTTGGATGATATTGTCAGAATGGATCAGGGCCACATTATAAACCTTGAACTTCAACAACGCGATGGAAGCTTTTATCACCAGATCATCACCGATATTGGAGGTGGAAGCGCGTGGGCTATGACTATGGCCGATGTAGACAAGAACGGATGGAAAGATGTAGTCGCTGATGGAACCGGTGGAATTCGATTGGTGAAAATTTTCGAATCGGGCGGCACCATTACCTTCACCAACACTTTGTTGGCTCAATCGGGCTTCTTTTTGCAAAACGCTACTTTTTGCGATATGAACAATGATGGGTGGATTGACTTGTTCTGCTGTGATGATAATGATGTAAGCAAGCTTTATCTCAACGACGGGACTGGCAATCTGAATCCATCCACTTTGGTGAATTTTGCAGTGAACCCAGGCTTGTTCTACAATGGCGATCCGTATGATTCCGGCAACTACGGAAGCTGCTGGATAGATTTCGACAACGATCAGGACTTGGATTTATATGTAGCGCACTGCCGCCAAAGCACATCCAACCCCACCGATCAGAGAAGGATCAACCGTCTTTTTGTAAACAACGGTAACAACACATACACCGAAAGAGCTGCCGACTTCGGCATTGCCATCGGTTGGCAGACTTGGACCTCCAGCTTCGGGGATTTGGATAATGATGGAGACCTGGATTTGCTACTAACCAACCATGATTACACCAACCAGATTTTCGAGAACGATGGTACTGGTAATTTCACTGAATTGACATCTACCGGTATTGGAAACTTTAACATCACCCCGATCGAATCAGTAATGCAGGATTTCGACAACGACGGATATCTTGACATTTTGATATCTGGTACCGAATGGCTTTATTTCAAAAACAACGGCAACATGACCTTTACCAGAGTAACAGGAGTGTTTGCCAATAACGGAATGGTTTCATTTGCTACTGGAGATCTGAATCACGACGGCTTCATTGACATCTTTGCATCCTACGGAGATATTTACCAATCTCCATCCAATACATATGATGATGTTTTGTATCTAAACAACAGAAACCAAAACAACTACATTGCTTTCACTTTGGAAGGAACTCTAAGTGAAAAGGGAGCTATTGGCGGAAGGGTAACCATCTATGGGCCTTGGGGGATCCAAGTGCGTGAAATCAGGGCTGGCGAGAGTTACGGAACATGCAACTCGTCGCAATTGCATTTCGGACTAGGATCCAATACGATGGTTGATTCAGCCGTAGTTTGGTTCACATCCGGCACCACTACCACCCTCACCAATCTTGCAGCCAACCAATTCGTTCATGTTGTTGAAAACAACTGCACCATCTCCGGTAACATCATTTCCGGCAACAGCATTATCTGTACCGGACAAACCACAACACTAACGGCCCCCGCAGGTTTTGCCTCCTACCTTTGGCAAGACGGATCCACTGGGCAAACGCTCACAGTTACTCAACCTGGGTCCTACAATGTACTTGTGACAGACGCATCCGGCTGCTCCGCAATTTCAGCCAACAGGATTGTTGAATTGAATCCAGACGAAACACCTTTGGTATCTATTAGTGGCGAACTTAGTTTTTGTCAAGGCGAATCTGTAACGCTCACTTCCACCAATGCATCCGGATACACTTGGAGCAATGGAGCCAATACCCAATCCGTAGTAGTAACACAATCGGGTAACTACTCGGTTACTATCCAAGGGGTGTGTGGTCCATTCTCATCGACTCCAGTCTCCGTAGATGTTTTGGCAGCACCAACACCAGTTGCCCAGGGAGCGACCGGACCAAATCCTTCATCACTAACCCTCAATGCAACAGGAAACAACCTAAGCTGGTACGATCAACAGATCGGTGGAACGCTTTTGGGAACCGGAAGCTCATTCACTACACCTTTACTTACAACCAACACAACTTATTGGGTTGACCAAGGAAGCTTGTATGCAGGTCCAACAAGCAACGGTGGCCTAATCAACCATACTGGAACGAACTTGTTCAGTGGAAACACAACAAATGCCTCTTTGAATTTCACTGTACTTAATCCTTGCACTTTGGTATCTGCTAAAGTTTATACAGATACCCCTGGCAACAGAGAGATTCTTTTGCGCGATGCAGGAAATAATGTAATTCAATCCATTTTGGTGAATATCCCAATCGACACATCGCGTATCACCCTGAACTTCACATTGGCTCCTGGCAGCTACTCTATCACAACAAATAGCACATTAAACAATCAAAACTTCGGCTTCAACTCTCCTCGCTTACGCAGAAACAGTTCTGGTGTGAATTATCCCTATGCAATCAATAACCTGGTAAACATTACCGGTTCCAATCAAGGTCCACAATTCTACTATTACTTTTATGATTGGGAATTAAAAGAAGGCGATGTTACTTGCGTAAGTGAACGCGTTCCTGTTCTTGCCGAAATCACCACAACAGGAATTAGCGAAAACAACAATCCAACTTTCAAGGCCTATCCCAACCCAGCCTACTCATACTTAATTGTTGAGCCAGGGTCAAAAGGCATAGCACTCATTGAATTAACCGATTTTTCGGGCCGACTGGTTAGATCGTGGCATACCGGCGATAAATCATTTGAGTCTGTTAGATTCAATTTGGAAGGACTGTCCAAGGGACAATACCAACTTCGAATCACGCAGTCCGATCGATCCATGTCCACTCAAAAAATCAGCATAAACTAAAAGAGCATTCAGACATAAAAAAAGCCCTTCCAATCGGAAGGGCTTTTTTTATGGATTCAATCAGGAGATCAAATGCAACTTTATGGTATTGGCCATACCTCTGTCCTCAAGAGGAGTACTATAAACATTGATTAGCAAATCGCCCTCTTTAACCAAACCCTTCTTTTTCAAAAATGATTTGATGTCATTTATCGTCTCTTGAGACCCCTCATAACGATCGTAATGGAAGGCTCTAACGCCCCAAACCAAATTCAAGGTAGTCAGCATTTCCATGTTGTCTGTGAAAATGAAAACATGACTTCTTGGTCTTTGAGATGAAATACGAAACGCCGTGTATCCTGAATTTGTCATGGCAATGATACCAGCGGCGCCAGATTGCTGTGCCATAAGGCAGGCATTGTAACAAACCGAATCAGACACAAATGACCTGGAGTCCTTGATTGGAGGTATTTGTTTGTTGTAAATGAAATCCTCCGTCTCCGAAATGGTAATAATCTTGGCCATGGCCTCCACCACCTTGATAGGAAAGGCTCCCACCGATGTCTCACCGGATAGCATCAAGGCATCGGCACCATCGAACACGGCATTAGCTACATCACTGGCCTCGGCACGAGTTGGACGATAGTTGGTAATCATGCTCTCCATCATTTGAGTAGCTATGATTACCGGCTTGGAGTGTGAGATCGCTTTTCTTACAATCATCTTTTGAATGACTGGCACTTTTTCCATAGCAATCTCAACACCCAAATCTCCCCTTGCCACCATGATTGCATCTGCAGCTTTGATGATATTGTCCAAATCCCGAAGCGCTTCGGGTTTCTCGATTTTAGCGACTACTCTAGTCTTCCGACCTTTTGAAGAAATATGCTGCTTGAGCTCCAAAATGTCGTTGGCCGTTCTAACGAATGAAAGTCCAATCCATTCAACACCATTTTCCAAAGCAAATTCAAGATCTCGGCAATCTTTATCAGAGAGACATGGAAGGGATATTTTAGTAAATGGTAAGTTGATCCCTTTCCTGGAGGATACAATCCCACCATGAATCACCTTAGCCAGAACAACACCATCCGTCTCTTTTCCGATCACCAACAGTTCAATTTTGCCATCGTCTATAAGAACCGGATCCCCAGGCTGCACATCCTCATAAAAGTTGGTGTAGTGAACATGTAACATGTGGGAAGTCCCTATACAAGGATGGATGGAAAGTCGGATAGGAGAACCCTCTACAAGCTCTACAGCATTATCCTTAACCTCACCAATCCTAAGCTTTGGACCTTGCAAATCGTAAAGCACAGGAATCTTATAGCGCTTCTCGGAGTTTAACTTGTGTAGATTGTCGATGATGGTTTTATGCATGGCATGATCGCCGTGGGATGCATTGATCCGCACAACATCCATACCCGCACGGATCATTTTCTCCAATGTATCTATATCCATGGATGATGGACCAATGGTGGCAATGATCTTGCTTTTGTTGAAAAGTACTGGGGTCATGTTTGAATTTAATTTTCCAATAAACTGAGAAATGTTTCAGCTGATTTCAGTTCAGCTGGTTCGATTAAAAAAGCACCAGAGATATTTTTCATGCTTCTGAGCTTTTCAATCAAAGTTTTAGTGTCATAATTACGAGCCATTCCGGATATAACCAGGAAATAATCAACATTTCTCATTTCCGGGATAAAACAGCCGGTGTTTTCTATATCTCGATTCGATAACAAATAATAGGATTCACAACCTCCGATTACAATAGCAAAACAGGCATGCCTTGTACTGGAACCAGGTCGACCGGCAGAAATGACCAAGTCGTTTTTTAGAAACAGATCAAGTCCGAGGTTTTGATTCAAATCATAACACAATCTGAAATCCTTTAGTCCACACAACAGTCCAATCAGCAGAAAATCCAGTTCCTGCTCATAGTCTAGGCGCAATACCTTTTGCTTTTCCGACGACATTGTTTTGGGGGAGTTGGAAGTACTATCACAAATGTAAGTACAAAAAACAATGCAGCAGTTAACGGTTTGTTATCAATATACCCGCACAAATAATTCGCTTACTTTTGTGGCATGGATGCAAAAATCCTTCTTGATGATGAATATTTCATGCGGGCGGCCCTTACCGAAGCCCGAAAAGCCTTTGATTCGGATGAGGTACCAGTAGGTGCGGTCATCGTTTGCAAAAACCGGATCATAGCCAGGGCCCACAACATGACGGAGAAACTAACGGATGTAACAGCCCATGCCGAGATGCTCGCTTTCACCTCTGCCGGAAACCATTTGAGCTCTAAATACCTTCAAGAATGTACGCTTTATGTCACATTGGAACCTTGCACCATGTGTGCCGGAGCTGGTTATTGGACCCAGTTGGATCGGATTGTTTTCGGTGCTGCCGATGAAAAACGAGGTTACTCATTATTTGGCGACAACCTTTTGCATCCGAAAACCAAAATAACAAAAGGAGTTCTGGCAGCTGAGTGCGCCGAACTCCTTCGCGAATTTTTCAGAAACAAAAGGTGATTACAACCTGATGGCCTTTATAGTCTCCTCCTTGAGGGGTTTGTTGAGGAATTTTTTCACAAACCGGCTTTTGTTGGCGCGGTTCAGATATTCAAAGCTTTCGGTTGAAGACACCATAATAACCTTGCAATTGCAAGTAATGTCGTTGCTGAGCTTGGCAAATGCATCCAAGAATGCAAAGCCATCCATCTCTGGCATCACTATATCCAAGAAAACAACAGAAGGCAGGTCGGCTGTGGAAGCTGTTGCAAGAAAATCCAATGCTTCTTGTCCGGAATTAAACAGTGTGGTTCTTTTGGCGAATCCGGTTTTCTCGACCATTTTGCCCAATACGATGTTCTGAATCGGATCATCATCTACAAGCATTACATGCTCATAGGTGGTTTGGTTGGTTTCTATTACTGGTGAATAGGTGATGGTTTGCTGGTTTTTCATTTTGAGTTTTCTATGATTTTGCTGATTTTTCTTTTCAAGTCATTATCCATTTGGTTGGGGAGCTCCGCAAAGATTGTGGTGCCTGTGCCTTTGATAGACTCAACCCTGATAGAGCCTTTCAACTTTTTAACAGCCTCCTTTACAGCGAACAATCCTAATCCAGAGCCTGCATTTTTATTTTCGGGAGCACAGAAGAACATGTCAAACACCTTGTTCAAATGAAATCTGTCTATGCCAATACCATTGTCTTTGAAGGAAAGCTCCACCTTATCTGCGTGAAGAACCACATGAATATCTAGTGTAGGCTTTGTCTCGTGTGGGTGTCTGAATTTGATGGAATTTGAAATAATGTTAGAAAAGATTACTTCAATCAAAATGGGATCGCCATGAAATGGAAATAATCCTTCAATAGTGGTGTTCACAGTCAATCGATGAGCTCCATCTTGTCGCGAAAGTGCCAAGATGCACTGCCTTACTAAACCCTTAAAATCTATTTCAAGGGTGTTTTTCTTTGTCCTTTGTCTGGTGGCGCGAATCGTGTTCATATCAGTTTTTTATAATCGAAAATTCTACATTGGCTGTGGCTGCAGGAGCAACTGTCCTGGCTAGTCCGCTTTCCGACTCCAGTGAATAGGCATACATTCCGATATAACCTGCCTCAGGAAAAGGCACTATCGAAAAATGTATTTGAAAACCATCCATGGAAACAGAAATGTCGGCGGGAGTTTGGCTCAAGATGCAATGGAACAATTGAGGATGTTGAGATACAACGCGGGATGGAAGGCTTTCATTCAACTTCCAACCCCACTTTTCGAGTAAAGGCGCAGAGGCCCTATTAGCCTCAACTAGTTTCTTTTCAAGATTGAACTTGAACACAGGAAAGAGGCTCTGGTTGTTTGGGGAGTTTGGGGACATGTAATGGGTATTTGAGGTTCTGAAACGCCCAACACCTTATCCAGTTGCACGCGGATATGCTACTTGCTTACATTGTAAGATTTATATCAAAAATGGAAAGGAAATCGTAATTCAATAAACACAAAGCATTGATTTACAAATACAATTTATAATGTAATAATATGAAATAGGCTGTAATACAATGTGCGGAATTGACACAAAAAGGGTGCATTGTAGTCAAAATCGAACTTTAACTCCGCTTACTTGTTCTGAGGTGTTGTGTATTTAACTTTGTAAAAAAAACAAACATGCCTTACCCAGAACAACTTTGTGCCCCGATGCGTACCGACCTGACATCAGCAGGTTTCATAGAACTTCGCACCGGCGAAGAGGTGGATTCAACCATACCGAGTGCTTCAGGCACCATGTTATTGGTCTTTAATTCCGTTTGCGGATGTGCCGCTGGAACATGTCGCCCAGGTGTCAAGCTTGCTTTACAGCGAAGCTCCAAATCCCCGAACTCGCTGGCTACGGTCTTTGCTGGACAGGATCTCGAAGCAACCAACACGGCTAGAAAATACACGCTGCCCTACCCTCCTTCCTCTCCGAGTATTGCTCTATTCAAGGATGGAAAGCTTGTGCATTTTGTGGAAAGGCACATGATTGAAGGGCGTTCTGCCGAGATGATCTCCGACCATCTGTGCGCCGCTTTTGAAGAATATTGTTGATTGCTTTATTAAAGACGATAAGGGGGTTGGTTGGATTTGTCAACCAATCCGTACGAGTTTATGGTTTCGTCCATTACCTTTTTGTACAACTCCTTTAACTGCTCCAACTCATTCTCTGTGTAACCTTTCGTTGAAATGGGGTCATGAATTATAACCCTCACTTGCCCAGGCCCGCCAGGATGGATTTTTTTCCTGGGTCCGTCGGGTAAAACGCTCCAATTATCAAGAAACACTACCGGAACAATTGGAACTTGCTTTTCAATGGCTAGTTTGAATGCTCCGTTTTTTAATCTGCCCAAGACAGGTGTGCAATCAGGAATGGTTGCTTCTGGAAATATGGCAATGGATATGCCCTTGTCCAAATCCTCCGCCGCCCTCATGAAAGCCCGATGCGAGGCTACAATACTAGATCGGTCTACCAGAATGTTCATCTTGTCAAAAAATCGATTGAAAAGTGGGATCTTACGAAGCTCCGCCTTCCCCATGAAATGAAAATAATGAGGAATCACCCGATAGGTCATGATGATGTCCAGATAAGATCCATGGTTCGGACAAATAACGCAAGGTTCTGGCCATGGAGTCTGACATTGCCTTAACACCTTGGAGCGGATTCCAGGTATACCTACCAATAATTTGGACCACCATCTTTTAAGCTGAAACACTTTATCAAAGGTGTTCTCGTTTCGAAGAAAAAACCAAAACAATGGAAACAGGATCAGAAAGGAAAAAACGGCATTAAAGAAGAAAAAAAACCTCCAGGTTTTGCCTAATGCCTTGCCTATAATGCTCACACGGCTAAATTACTAAAAATTGTAATTTAGCCCTCTATGGAAAGAGTCGTCAGCGGTATACGCCCAACAGGCAACCTGCATCTTGGAAATTACTTCGGAGCAGTTAAGAACTTCATAAAGATGCAACAGGACTTTGACTGTTATTTTTTCATCGCCGACTACCATTCCTTAACCACACATCCTACACCTGACAATTTAAAGAAATCGGTTCGACAGGCTCTTTCAGAATATCTGGCTTGTGGAATAGATCCGTCTAAGTGCACAATTTATGCCCAAAGCGACCTTCCCGAAACAGCCGAATTGTATTTGCTCCTAAATATGAATGCCTATGTGGGAGAGTTGGAACGCTGCACATCCTTCAAAGAAAAAATCCGTAAACATCCCGACAATATCAATGCTGGACTGCTAACCTACCCCACTTTGATGGCTGCTGATATCCTTATACATAAAGCCGTAAAAGTCCCAGTTGGTAAAGACCAGGAACAACATCTGGAAATGGCTCGCACATTTGCTAACCGATTCAACAGATTGTATAATTGCCAAACCTTTCCTGAACCACACGCCTTTAATTTCGGTTCCGGTTTGGTAAAAGTCCCTGGATTAGATGGGTCTGGCAAAATGGGGAAGAGCGAGGGAGAAGGAAATGCTGTTTTTCTTGCAGATAGCCCAGAGATAATCAGAAAAAAAATAATGAAGGCTGTTACCGACAGTGGGCCAACAGCTCCTGGACAGGAAAAACCGGAATCTGTGGCAAATCTTTTTAGTCTGATGAAATTGGTATCCCTTCCTGAGACCATTTCCTTTTTCGAAGAAAAGTACAACGATTGTACCATCCGCTACGGCGACCTTAAAAAACAACTTGCCGAAGACATGGTGAAATTCATGACACCCATCTCAGAAGAAATCACAAGAATCGCTTCGGACGACCAACTCATTAACAAGGTTATGGATGAAGGTGCTGAAAAAGCTAGGATAAGCGCCCGTTCCACTTTGAATGAGGTCCGAAAAACGATTGGTTTCAGGAGCTAGAAGCGCACATAATTTCGATTCGGTTTGGGTACCTTTGCTGACCAATGGATCATCCAAACCAAGCCTCCCCCGACATCAAGACTACCAGTAAAATAAACGACTTGGCCCAATTGACCAAGACGCGGTTGACCATATTGGTGGTATTCTCTGCATCCATGTCGTTTATCATCGGATCGGATGGACCCTTGGACTGGATGAAGCTGCTGATTTTGATTCTCGGCGGTTTTTTGGTTACGGGTTCAGCGAATGCTTTCAACCAAATATTGGAGAAAGACTTGGATAAGCTAATGGAGCGAACCCAAGCCAGGCCACTTCCCGACAGAAGAATGAAAGTAAAGGAGGCATCTGTTATTGCCATCCTTTTCGGTGCAGCTGGACTTTTTTTACTAACCTACTTTATGAACATAGCCAGCGGTGTTTTGGGATTTATCGCCTTGGTAAGTTATGCAGCCATGTACACTCCTCTCAAAAGAACCACTCCATTCGCTGTTTTTGTGGGAGCCTTTCCAGGAGCCATTCCAACCCTTCTGGGGTATGTAGCTGCAACCAATTCTTTCGATACTGCCGCATGGATACTTTTTTGCATTCAATTTATTTGGCAATTCCCCCATTTCTGGGCCATTGCCTGGGTGATGGATGATGATTATAGGAAAGCAGGCTTTGAACTACTTCCATCAAAAGGGGGGCGCGACAAATCATCAGCCTTTCAAGCATTTGTTTATGCCTTCAGTCTTATCCCCGTAGGATTAACCCCATGGGTGTTCGGAATGAGCGGTTTGGGTTCAGCAGTAGTTTGTTCGGTTGCAGGAATTGTATTTGCCTGGCAAGCTTGGAAACTTTACCAATCCTGTAGTGTTGTTGCTGCTAGGAGTTTGATGTTTGGCTCCTTTGTTTACTTACCACTAGTTCAACTCACCCTTGTTATTGACAAAATAAGCTGATAATCAAAGATGGACAATACGCTGCCCAGAGAAAAAACCATGGATAGGCTGACAAAAATCCCTACTTCAAAAATCCTTTTGTGGCTTTCCATGGTAAGCATGGTGATGGTTTTCGCTGGTTTAACCAGCGGCTACATTGTTCGGCAAGCCGAGGGTAATTGGTTCGTATTTGAGTTACCTCAAATGTTCACCTATTCTACCATAGTTATTGTATTGAGCAGTGTAACGATGTGGTGGGCTGTGCGTTCGGTTCGCAAAGGAGACTTGGTAGCCATGCGTACTTCATTGGCAATCACGCTCATTCTTGGACTTGGGTTTTGCATTACCCAGTTCTGGGCGTGGTCAGACTTGGTTAAAATGGGCATCTTTTTCACAGGCAACCCATCCGGATCCTTCCTTTATGTATTGTCGGCGCTCCACTTAGCTCACCTTGCAGGTGGTATCCTTTATATGATTATAGTTACTACCAATGCATTCAGAGGATTGTATTCGCCTGAAAACCATTTGCAAATCGAGCTCTGTTCCACTTTTTGGCATTTCATGGATGGGCTCTGGGTTTATCTTTTTATTTTTCTAACGATGATTCGTTAGAAACCTGTTGAAATTTAGAAGGATTCCACGCTAAAAAAATGCGTGTGGCACCGAAAAATCTATTTATTTTGCGGTGTTAAACAAAGGCACTGTTTTGTACAGTGTCACTCTAATCAACACCTTACGCCAATTATGTCAGCAGAAGCAGTAGCCGGACAACCAACCAAAAACGCCTGGGGCGGTGGAAAGTCTCCTTATAATGTCAGTTGGGGAAAAATGTACATGTGGTTTTTCCTTGTATCTGATGCATTTACATTCTCTTCTCTGATCCTCGCGTACGGGGTAATGCGCCATCGCTTCAGCGAGATTTGGCCTGTGGCTGACGATGTATTTACCCACTTCCCGTTTGTTGAGGGACATGTTCCTTTGGCTTATGTAGGATTGATGACTTTCATCCTGATCATGAGCTCTGTTACCATGGTACTTGCTGTTGATGCAGGTCATCGTCGTGACAAAAAAGCAGTAGGAACTTGGATGTTTTGGACCATCATTGGAGGATTTTTGTTCTTGGGCTCCCAGGCTTGGGAGTGGTACCACTTCATTCATGGCACAGAACAGGGCGCGTTTATCCATACAGATGGAACTGTGGGTAGACCCAAAGTGGACCCTAATACTTATGTTGTTGATATGAACACGCTGCTTCTTCCCGGTAACAAAGAAATTACCGGAGCCGAAGCCGAAGCATTCAAAGCTCAATCGGAGCATTTTCACGGAGCCAACCTGGTTAAAAACGAGTACGGACACCCCCTATTTGGAGACTTCTTCTTTTTCATTACTGGCTTCCACGGATTTCACGTATTCTCAGGAGTTGTCATCAACATTATTATTTACATCAATGTACTCAATGGCGTTTATGCTAGAAGAGGACACTATGAGCAAGTCGAAAAAACCGGTTTGTATTGGCACTTTGTAGACTTAGTTTGGGTATTCGTATTCACCTTCTTCTATTTGGTATAAAACTTCCAAAATCTGATAAAATCAAACACTATGTCAGCCCACAATAACGACCATCAGCAGGAAGATAAAAAACACGGTTACTACACCGGCGATATCCACAATCAGTTCATCGAGGAGCATCACGACCCGAAGAATGTAAGCGTAATTTGGCGCACATTTTGGATCCTTCTCATTGTCACTATCTTCGAAGTAGGAATTGCCTTTACTCCCATCCCTAGGGACATCCTATTGGTCATTTTCATCGTACTGACCATTGTAAAGGCCTATTACATCGTTGCCTTTTTCATGCACCTAAAGCAAGAAAAAATCTCATTCAAATATTCAATCCTATTGCCGTTTATATTGATCCTTTATTTCATAGTAATGGCCATAGCTGAAGGAAACTACCTGAACTTTATCGGGTAATCCTTGTTGTAGTTTTGAATGAAAAACACTGGTCTGACAACCAAGATTTTGGTTGTCGCATCCATACTCCTACTTCCTTCCCTTGCCTATTTGATTATCTCAAAAGGCAAGAACGACTATGAGCGGCTTGAGATTTTCGGGCCGCGGGAGCCAGGGAAGGAGCCAGGAGACACCACTTACCATTCCGTACCTCCATTCACATTCACAGATCATTATGGCCAAGCATTTGGCTCAAAAAATCTTGAAGGAAAACTCTTTGTCGTAGAGTTCTTTTTTGCCACATGCAAAACAATTTGTCCGAAAATGACCATGCAAATGAAGCGGGTACAACAAGCCTACAAGGATGATCCTGAAATCAACTTGGTCTCATTTACGGTTAATCCTGCTGCCGACACTGTACCGGTTTTGTCTACATATGCCCAAAAGCATGGCGCAATGAAAAGCAAATGGTCATTTTTAACTGGCGACAAAAAAGAAATTTATGATTTGGCGAGATATGGTTTTTTCGCAACTACTCTGGAAGGTGATGGTGGCCCCCACGATTTCATTCACACAGACCAGTTGATTTTGGTTGACAAAGACATGCGGATTAGAGGATTTTACAGTGGAACCGATTATGAGGAGGTCAACAAACTCATAGACGAGATCAAAGTCCTCAAGTGGGAATACGCCAAGGCAGAAGGAAAAAAAAGTGTTTGGTAACCTTATTTTAAATCAATGGACGCCTTTCTAAAAAACGAGAAGAAAATACTTCAAGGCATCTTCGTGCTTTCAGGTGTTGTATTGATTGCAGTCATTGTTTTAGGCATGCTCCCTCGAGCCGAACATGTGCCTCCATTCGTCAAGTTTTTACCCACTTTCAACGCCTTTATCAACGGTACTTGCTCAATCCTGTTGGTGGCCTCGTATTATTTCATTCGCAAAAAGGACATCAATACCCACAAAAAACTAAACATAACCACATTCATTTTATCGAGTGTCTTTTTACTTTCCTATGTTACCTTCCATTCTTTTGGTATCGAAACACGATTCCCTGCCGACAACCCCATCAGACCTTACTACTTAATAATTCTGATTTCGCATATCATTTTGGCGGCTGTTGTACTTCCATTGGTACTCATCTCATTTTATTTCGGATTAACCGGTAAGGTTCAAGCCCATCGAAAAATCACCAGGTTCTCCTTCCCCATCTGGCTTTATGTAACGGTTACAGGAGTGGTGGTATACCTGATGATATCACCTTATTATGGATTTTAGGTCGTTTTACAGTATATTTGTATAACCATCAAATGAATATGAGAGCCAAAGCCATTCTTTTGTTAGCCACGGCAGCCGTGATTGGCACATTAAGTCTACTTCAAATGGATGCTGAAGCGCAGTGCTCTATGTGTAGAGCCGTTGCCGAATCGGGTCAAAAAGATGATGCATCTCGTGTTGCCAGAGGACTCAACAATGGTATTTTGTACCTATTGGCTATGCCGTACATCCTCGGCGGAGTCGCCTATTTCATTTGGCGGAGAAACCGCAGGCAGGCCTGATATCCATAAATGGCAAAACCTTTATTCAACACCGAATCGAAGGAGTCATTAAGGAATAGACTCGAATCGGAAAGTTTCGACCGCGTCACACTTTCCTTTTACAGATATGTGATTATTGAATCTCCGGACACTTTCAGGGATTTCATTTTCGAGCAATTTCAAAACCTTGGTGTATTAGGAAGGATTTATGTGGCTAATGAAGGTATCAACGCACAAATTAGTGTGCCCGAGCCCAATTTCGAAAATTTCAAGTCTTGGCTCAACGAATCCCCTACCCTCAGGGATATGCCTTTGAAAATAGCCGTCGAAGACAACGGAAAATCATTTATTAAATTGATTGTCCGTGTTAAGAAAAAGGTAGTAGCAGATGGCTTGGAGGACAACTCTTTTGATGTTACCAATGTAGGTCGCCATCTTACAGCCAAGGAATTCAATGATGCCATGGAAAACCCTGACACTATCGTAGTGGACATGAGAAACCATTATGAGAGTGAAGTGGGGCATTTTCAAGGGGCGGTTTTACCCGATACAGATACATTCAGGGACACACTTCCCGTGAGTATTGATTTATTGAAGGATCAAAAAGACAAAAAAATATTATTGTATTGTACAGGTGGCATAAGGTGTGAAAAAGCAAGTGCCTACTTCAAACATCATGGATTCAAAGATGTGAATCAACTGTTAGGAGGAATCATTGACTACCATCGACAAATAAAATCCGAAGGACTTCCCTCGAAGTTCATTGGAAAAAACTTTGTATTCGATGATCGACTTGGAGAACGCATAACCGAAGATATCATTGCATCATGCCATTTATGTGGATCTAAATCGGATAACCATGTGAATTGTGCAAATGAAGAGTGTCACTTGCTTTTTATTCAATGCGACACCTGCAAACAGGCCTTAAATGGCTGCTGCAGCAACGCGTGCAAGGAAATTGCGTTATTGCCTGAAAGCGAAAGGAAGTTGCGACGAAAAGGTAAAATCAAAACAGATACCTTGTCGGTTTATCGCAAAAGCAGGATGAACAGGTCATAGAGCCGTTTTAGAATCTAAAAAAGTTATTGCTGTCTTACTTATGGATATCCGAGGATCGGAGAGCACTCCTGGATAAATCGAATTTATTTTTTCTGAACTGTATCTGCTGACAGATGTTGCACTCCTGGCCGTTTCCCTAGTTATTAGAGGATGTCTTACCGATAACCTTGAAACCAGTGACTCCATCCTCCAAGCGAGACCTGAAAGTGCTCTGCCAGCATGTATGCGTGCTTTCTCTACCCCCATTTCCAGTGCGATCAGGTCCATGACCTCCCGGTAAGGCATATTATCTCCCACAAGTACAAATCGATCTCCGAAAATCCTATCTCGTAAAAGCAACCGCATGATTTCAGACACATCGTCAACAGACACAAATCCATTCACTCCATTCGTGTAGAAGCGCAAACCCGAATGAACTTTAGAGAATAATGCCGAGCTGTCGTTCCTCCAATTTCCAGGGCCAATGATAATTCCTGGATTCACCATTACCGCGCTCAAACCTTCAGCAACTCCTCTCCAAACCTCCCGCTCGGCTGCAAATTTGGACATAGCATAATTGGAGTTGAAGGGAGATGAAATCCATTCCGATCGCTCGTCATAAACAACATCCTTACCTCGACCTAATGCAGCCACTGAACTTACATGGCATAGTCCGGAAACACCCTCAAGCAAACAAGCGTTAACAATGTTTGCAGTTCCCGTTGCGTTAATGTCAATAAGTTGAGCATATTGATTGGGTAAGAAAGACACCATCCCCGCGCAATGAAAGACATAGTCCACGCCCTTTACTGCATCCATTACCGTATGCATATCAGTGATATCACCCTGCACCCATTCAATAGAGGAATCGTTTAGCTCAGATGCTTTGAAATAATGCCCCAGAACCTCCATTCGTGGTAACTGGGTTCTGACCATAGCCCTTACCTTATGGCCATCAGCTAACAAATCAAAAAGCAACTTCGAGCCTAACAATCCTGTTGCACCTGTGACCAAAATCATCGCACTAAGTTACAACCCCTCTGTGAATTGAAAATACCGACAACTCCAATTAACATTGATTTGTTGAATTCCCGGTACACAAGGACATCACAAGGCATTATCTTTTCACTTTAATTGCATCTTACTCGTAAAAGCCCCGTATTTCATGCATTTCAAACACTCCATCATCTTACTGTTATACTTTATTCCCACCCAGCTTTGGAGCCAACCGGCAAAAAGAATGACAGCCACCGAGTACATCGCCAAATACAAGGGTGAGGCCATTGAGGATATGGCGAAAACCGGTGTTCCTGCCAGTATTACACTTGCACAAGGCATTTTGGAGTCGGATGCTGGAAACAGCAATCTGGCTCGGGAGGCTAACAATCACTTTGGTATCAAGTGTCATAAGGAATGGACTGGGGAGACCTATATCATGGACGATGATGAAAAAAACGAATGTTTTCGAAAGTACTCGAATGTTTTGGACTCCTACGATGATCATGGATTTTTCCTGAGAAACAGACCCAGATACGCCTCTCTATTCGAACTAGAAATAACCGATTACAAAGGTTGGGCCCACGGTCTGAAAAAAGCAGGTTATGCTACAAATCCCAAATATGCCGAGCTGCTTATCAAAATAATCGAAGAGCATGAGCTACATAAATACGATAAAGGAGGATCGAAGCTGCCGATCAGTTCAGAAAATACTGCCGCAACGAAGCCGGCTAAACCCATCGAAAATGAAAAAAAGCATGTGCATCACAAGGATCAGAGTGGGAATAAAACTGATGGCTCAAAGGAAAAAGTTAAAAAAGGCCAAACCGGGGACGGAGTTCCTTTTGTAAGAGCAACGAAAGGAGACACATGGTACTCCATTGCCATTCAACATGAAATGCAGCTTTGGCAAGTACTAAAATACAATGATGCTGAGAAGAACGATTTCCTCAAAGAAGGGGAAATCATTTACCTGAAACCAAAAAGGGGAATTCCAGACCAGGAGTTCCATGTAGTTGAACAAGGTGAAACCATTCGCGATATCGCCCAAAAACATTGTATTAAGATCAGTCGACTTATCAAGTTGAATGGCATGGAAAATGAAATTCGCGTGGAAGCTGGTCAAAAATTACGCTTGAGAAGATGAGACTCCTTTCCCACACGGCTTGGAGAGCCGTTTTCTTTAAATCTGCCGGAGAAATCAAGCTACTATATCCCTGATCCAAATGAGTGCCATCATGGCACCGATCAGAATGAATACCAATAGCACTGATGAATTAACCACTCTTTTCATTTATGCGGCGGTTGGTTTCAACAAAACTAGGCGCTTAAACCCGCCATTTAACCCAACCTCGGAAGGCACTTATTTACAACCAGATGTTGATAATCCTAGAGCTCCAATTTGGTCTGGTAGTCGAGTCGAAATGACCTCCTGTGTACGGGTGAATGACCATGCTCAAGCAAAGCATTACGGTGCGAAAGGGTTGCATAAGCTTTGTTTTTATCCCACCCATACTGTGGATAAAGCTCGTGTAACCTCATCATATGGGCATCTCGCTCCGTTTTAGCCAAAACAGAAGCAGCTGCAATACTTGTATATATACCGTCACCCCCTACAACACATTGGTGGGGTATATCAGGATAGGGATTGAAGCGGTTTCCATCTATCAACAACAGACCGGGTTTAACCGCTAAAGATTCAACGGCGCGATGCATTGCTAAAAAAGATGCATTCAAAATATTGATTCGGTCAATCTCCTGATGATCGCACATCGCAATGGCATAAGCTATGGCGTTCTCTTTCACAAAGGCAGAAAGCAAATCCCTATCCTTTTGCCGCATCTTCTTTGAATCATCAAGTAAAGGGTGCTTGAATCCTTTCGGGAGGATGACAGCTGCGGCATATACAGGACCTGCTAGACAACCTCGACCAGCCTCGTCGCAGCCAGCAACCCATTTTTTTGGTGATTTGAACTCCTTTAGTCCCACAAAACTCGAGTATGGTTGATTATTCGGTTAAATTTGCTGCAATATTCGTCAATGCAAAAGAAATTCATTGCCAATCTAGGCTTTTTACTGCTGTTAAACTTACTTATCAAGCCGTTTTGGTTATTCGGTATTGATAGAGCGGTTCAAAACGCAACCGGTGCGGAAGCCTACGGCCAGTATTATGCATTGTTCAACTTTTCATTGCTACTCAACATACTCCTCGATCTTGGAATAACAAACTTCAACAACAGAAACATTTCAATGAACCGGCAATTGCTACAGAAGCACATTTCCGGAATCATCACCCTAAGGTTGCTTCTGGCAACATTGTACATCATTATTAGCATGGTGGCCGCTTTGATTATTGGGTACAGCCTAAATGAGGTCTCGATGTTGCTCATATTGCTTTTCAATCAAGTACTTATTTCAGGCATATTGTATTTGAGATCCAACTTAGCGGGACTACATATGTTCAGAATGGACAGTATTGTTTCGGTTTTGGACCGGGGTATCATGATTTTGATTTGTGCCTGGTTGCTCTGGGGGCAGGGTAAACCGGAATCATTCCAAATTGAATGGTTCGTTTGGGCACAAACAGCCTCGTATTTAATTACCCTGATCATAACAGTAGCCATGTTAACCGGCAAAGTGCGATTCAAAGCCATACGGTGGAACAAGGCCTTTTCACTTATGATTATCAGGAAATCCTATCCATTTGCCATACTCATTCTGCTGATGACTTTTTACAACCGGGTTGATTCGGTAATGTTGGAAAGGCTACTTGCAGATGGAGACACGCAGGCTGGTATCTATGCACAATCGTACAGGGTTATGGAAGCAGGCAATATGGTAGCTTTCCTGTTCGCAGGATTGCTGTTGCCCATATTCTCAACTATGATAAAACAGAAAGAGGATGTTGGTCCATTATTAAAAACCTCTGTTTCCCTTCTGGTTACCCCGGCAATTGCAATTGCCTCTATTTTTCTTTTCAGTAGCGATGGATTAATGTCCGCACTTTACAAGTATAATGCTAAAGAATCGGCGATGGTGACTCCATTTTTGATGATTTCGTTCATCATGATTTCTTCAAGTTATATTTTCGGAACCTTGTTAACGGCTAATGGTAAACTGAAATTGCTAAATATCCTTGCAGCAATTGGCATGTTGATGAATATATTGTTAAATCTTTTTTTAATACCCAAATGGGGCGCTGTAGGGGCTGCTACTTCCAGCCTAGTAACACAGTCGACACTCGCAATCTCTCAAATTTGGCTGTGTAAAAAGGAATTCGGACTTAAGTTGAATTGGAGCTTCATTAACCGGATGGCTCTTTTCACCTTGGTATGTGTAATCCTTATGTATTTGCTACCCTATTGGCTTCCCTCCAGTAACAGTATTTGGGTGAATTGTCTTTTGATGGCTTTGACTTCGTTTTTAATCGCATTGTCGTTACAAGTCATCAATTGGAGAGAATTGGTTAGCATCGTTTTGAAAAAAAACAACTAAAAACTATTTAAAGTATTGTACAACAGTTAATTGTAGGTCATTTTTGAAAGCAGACTGCTATCGCTTTTGGATTAATGCCTAAATTCACGGTTAGAACGAATATTTGCATATCAGATGTCTTTAATGAACTCCACGCAGACCCCTTTCAACGCCGAATTTCTATTATCGGTCATTTTAAAATATAAAAAACAATTCGGAATCGTTGCCATAGCATCTGTTGTGCTATCCTTGGTATTCTCGTCGGAGTATTTCATAAAACCCAAATACAAATCCTTTGCAATTGTTTACCCGGTCAATTTGACTGCATACTCCACCGAATCAGAAACAGAGCAAATGCTGCAGTTGCTGGAGTCAGATGATATTAAAAATGCATTGATAAAGGATTTCGACCTCTATAATCATTATGAGATTGATACCAATGGAAAATATCCCCTCACCGAGCTATATGGCACGATGAAAGGAAATATTTCAATTGATAAAACAAAATTCGAATCCGTTGAAATTATAGTCTATGACACAGATCCTAAAATAGCCTGTGACATGATAGACTCCATACTATCCAAATACCATAAAATGGCCCAACATCTACAAAGGTCTAAGGCTGAGGAATACCTTATTATGGTCAAAACCCAATTTGATCTAAAAAAGGCTGAAATGGATTCTATGGAGGCGGCTCTAAAAAAAATACGCGTAGATTATGACATCCTTGATTTCGAAGAGCAAGTTAAATCCTTCAGTAGAACATATTACAAAGAGTTAGCTGCGGGAAAGGCTGGTGAAAACAGCAACAGCACCATGGAAAAAACAATGCAAAACCTCTTAAATCACGGAGGTGAATACATGGCATTGAAGGAACACCTTTGGAGAGTAAGGGGGCATTACAACGACATTAAAAAGGATTATGAAGGAGCCAAGCAAAACATCACAAAGGAGCTAACCTATTCCAGTGTTGTAACCTCGCCTATTCCTGCGGAAAAGAAATCCTATCCTATACGCAGTGTGATTGTTTTTGCTTTCACCCTTTCCATGATTGTCTTAACATTTTTGGTTTTGACCATCATGGATAATATTTCAAGGGTTCGCAAAAACAAGGATTCCTTATCAAACGCTAATTCGGCATCGGCATGACCACCCCCTTTTTAAAGGGTCTAACAGCAAACCAAGTGCTGCTTTTTGTGCTCAGCATTTTTTCTGTAAGCTGTTATGCATTGGTCGTAAAGGAACAGCATTGGGCGTTTTCCATCCCATTGGTCTTGTTGACTATTTACATAGGAATCCAGAGGATCGACTTTCTGTTTTTCATGGGTGTTCTGTTAACCCCTTTTGCTATCAACTTTCAAGAAACTCCAATCGGAATTGGAGTAAGTCTACCATCCGAACCACTGATGTTCATCACTATGATGCTTTTCATTGCAAGGCAAATTTACTTTAGGGACCTTGACAAGGACTTATTAAAGCATCCCGTTACAATACTAATACTTCTTCATGTTTTTTGGATGGTTATTACAACCATCACTAGCACCATGTTCCTGGTTTCATTTAAAGCAACCTTAGCCAGAATCTGTTTCGTAACCACTTTTTATCTTTTAGCCGTTCAGATATTCAAACAGCAACACAAAATCCGTCTGTTCATATGGCTTTATGCAATCCCACTTATCGGTGTAATCGCATATACTGTCCTGGTTCATGCTACTGCCGGATTTACCGAAAAGGCTGCCCACTCAGCCATGGTCCCATTCTACAATGACCATACCGCATATGCAGCGGTGATTGCCATGTTCATACCCATCATGATCGGTTTTTTAGATGATTGGACGAAATCGAACACTACTAGATTCGTTTTCTTTACAGTACTCTGCATTTTTGTTGGCGCCATTGTGCTGTCATATACAAGAGCTGCTTGGATTAGTCTTGTTGCTGCCCTGCTGTGCTATCTGGCAATTGCAGTCAGGATAAAAACCTCAGTTGTGATTTCCGCATCCATTGTATTCGTATCATTAATCATTTTGAATTGGACCAACATCATCATTGAGTTGGAGCGTAATGACGAACAATCATCTACCGAGTATGCATCCCATGTACAATCGGCGTCCAACATCACCACAGACGCCTCAAATGTAGAGCGAATAAATCGTTGGCTAAGTGCATTAAGAATGTTTGAGCAAAAGCCTTTGATGGGCTGGGGACCAGGAACCTATGTTTTTCAATATGGTCCTTTTCAAAAAAATAGCGAAAAGACTATCATAAGTACGAATTTGGGAGAGGGAGGTAATGCCCACAGCGAATACATCGGTCCTTTAGCCGAACAAGGAGTACCCGGTTCACTTCTTTTCATTGCGATTGGAATAGCGGTCATATACCGGGCATCCAGGATCATCATCCGATCCAAAGACAGATTGGTGCGGCTTTTAGCAAAAAGCTTTTTGATGGGACTTGTCACCTATTGGGTCCATGGCTTATTGAATAATTTTCTGGATACCGAAAAGGCATCCGTTCCTTTCTGGGGGTTTGTTGCCGTAATTGTAGCGCTCGACATTTACCACTGCAAGCAGAGTGAAACAAACACCGAAGACATTGTTGACTCAGGAGAACCGCACGCTCAAAAAAGTAACATCGTCAGGAAATAAGGCACCCTCCCTGTATTCGTCAAAATAGTTTACCATCCGATCATGCAGTTCACGCATGCTTTCTACTGAAAAATGTTCGCGAAGCAATCTCTCTAGATTATCGGAACCGAATGATTCTCCTCTTAGATTTTCCATATCGGTGATTCCATCCGTATAACAGAAAAGCAACGAACCTTTATCAAACCTTGTAGATCCGCTTTTGAGAAAAGGTAATTCTTCAAACATGCCCAACCCGGTCGTGCCAATCTCAAGCATTTCTACTGAGTCGTTATGAAGCAATACGGGAGGATTATGTCCTGCATTGATGTAGTTGATGGTATTCGTTAGTCCAGAAATCCTGGCTACAAAAAAAGTAATGAACTTCTCTCCTTGCGCAGAACGGTTGACACAAGCATTCAACTCAAAAACCAAATCCTGCAAGGTGAACTCTGTGTGACGGATGATAGCATGCAGATTCGCTTGGAAATTTGACATCAACATGGCAGCAGATAAACCCTTGCCCGAAACATCTGCCATACACACCAAAGCCTCGTGATCGTTCAACTTGATGAAATCATAGTAATCTCCACCTACTGACTGATGAGGTATGTATGTAGCTGCTATGTCCAGAAAAGTGTGGGTCACAAAATCGGCTGGAAACAACATCGATTGCATCTGAGCAGCCAATTGAAGCTCCCGTTCCATCGCCGCCTGTCTTATGGATTCCTTAGCCAACCTTTTGTTTTCAATTGCCACAACGATTACATTGGTAATCGTATGAATGTAGGTTACTATCTCCCGCTTGCTATGGAAAACCTCCTCATCCAACCCGCCAATCAAGGCATAAGCCAGGGGAACATCCTGATGCATTACCGGAACAATAGTCTCGAAAGTGGTAACCCAACCACTTTGTGGCTTCAACTCCTCAGAAAAACTCCGAATGTCTTCCAAAAGGGTGGTAGAGTCACTTGGTATTCCGTTTGAATCCAATCCGTAGGAAAATGGAATATGCCAACCACCCTCGTTTACCACTAACAAAACGCGTCCAACCCTTAACTGGTTGCGCAATACGGATTGGTAAATATCAAAAAGGTTAGAAGAGGGCAAGTTGTAGTTGATTGCCTTGGTAATTTGCAACAACCAATGCAGTTGGAGCTTCTTAGCGTCTAACTCCTGTTTAAGACGGTTTTCGTCCTGCATCATTTCAAATGAATGATCAATCGTTCAGATGTTCTATGATTTCAGGCAGCCTTTTGATGAGTGCCAATTCCTTCATCTTTTCGCGAGCCTCGCGAACAGGACTTCCAAAATAAGTCACTCCACCCTTAAGTGATTTGGGTACGCCTGACTGACCAAGGACAACTGCTCCTTTACCAATTACAAGATCTTTTTGTACTCCTACTTGTCCCCAGAGGATGACATCATCCTCAACAACCACTACTCCAGCCACACCGACTTGGGCTGCGAAAAGGCAGTTTTTCCCTATGACTGTATCATGTCCAATATGCACCATGTTGTCGAATTTGGTCCCTTTGCCAATGACCGTATCTCCAGAAACGCCTTTGTCAATAGTACAAGAGGCGCCAATTTCCACATCATCCTCAATAATTACTCGACCACAAGAAACCATTTTATCATAACCCTCGGGCCTACGCTTGTAATAGAATGCATCAGCACCTATGATTGTACCTGCATGAATTGTGACTCGGTCGCCAATGATGCAGTGGTCGTAAATAACAACACCTGGTTGGATTACACAATCTCGTCCGATGACGACATGGTTACCCACATGCACACCTGGCTGTAGTATGGTACCTGCCCCTATGGTTGAGCTTGAAGCAACCGGACCATCCATTGGTTCAAAAGGTCGGAAATGCTTCACAATGGAAACATAAGCAGCGAATGGATCCGCACAAAAAAGCAAGGATTTACCTTGAGGCGCATCGACCTCTTTGTTGATGATGATGTAAGTGGCTTTGGAACCAAGCGCCTTGTCATAATACTTTGGATGATCCACGAAAGTGATATCGCCCGATTCCACCATGTGGATTTCATTAATTCCTGATACCAGGGCTTGTGAGTCGCCAATAATCGAAGCAGATGCTATTGTAGCGATTTCAGAAAGGGTTACCGGTTTTTTGAATCTCATATTGATACAAAAATAGTGATTTTCAGTAGTATAAAAAATCCCGTGCAGTTGGCTGCACGGGATCACAAACACACACAAAAAACAAACAGTAATTATTGATTTAACAATAAACGGCTTGCAATTGTTTGGCTTTGACCGTAAATGTAAAGAGTGTAAATCTTGCCGCTCTCCAATGTAAATGGATTCAAATCATACTCTGTTGAGAATGTATTGGAGTTCCTTAGCTTCAAATCATAAACACCCTCAGTAACCTTTATGAAATCCGTATATTCCTTATAGGTTATCTCATTGAATGCCTGATCCAAAAGGACATCAGTATCCAAAAACAAATCCAAACTTGGAGCATCCGCCGATAAGTGAATGAATCGGATCCGAGAAAACCCAGGCTCTGGTGTGGTTAAATCATCCTCCACAATTAGTGGCTCCACATTTGAATTGGCCCCAATTGCATAAACCGAATAGAACTCGCCTTGGAGGAAATTGAAATTGACAAAGGTCAAGGGAGAAGACGATCCTGCATTAAAAATGCTTAAATCCCCAAAACCAGCCCCAATCTTTACATATGCTGTATTCTCTCCCAAAAGCAATGGATTTGGGTTTATCTTAATATCCTTCAAATAAAAGTCATAAGCAGCGATAGCGCTATGTGCATTCACCATGATTAAATTCGAATTCAGGGAATCTTGACCTGGCGGTGGTTCCGGTTTTATTTCCTCCTCTTTTTTATCCTGGCAAGAGACTATAGCTATCGAGGACAAACACAATAGAATTAACCAAAAAGATTTTATGAGCGCAGCCATTGGGGAACTTACTTTAATATCGTGTAAAGTTAGGGATAGCTTCACCTACCTTTTAGTTATCAAGGATTTAATTCAGGGTTTCGTGAGATAAAAGTAGTGTTGAGGCAATAAAAGAAGTACCTTTGCACCCTCAAAACCCGCTCATGCGGACACTCCTAACATGAAGAATATCAGAAACATCGCCATTATTGCCCACGTTGACCATGGAAAAACGACATTGGTCGACAAAATACTTCACCAGTCTCAGCTTTTTCGCGAAAACCAACAAATGGGCGAGTTGATTTTAGATAACAATGATTTGGAGCGTGAGAGAGGCATCACCATTGTTGCCAAAAATGTTTCTGTTAATTACAAAGGGGTAAAAATCAATATCATAGACACCCCTGGCCACGCCGATTTCGGCGGAGAGGTGGAGCGCGTTCTAACAATGGCTGATGGTGTTCTCCTTTTGGTGGATGCGTTCGAAGGACCTATGCCACAAACCCGCTTTGTACTGCAAAAGGCTCTGCAAGCCAACCTTAAGCCCATTTTGGTAATCAATAAGGTGGATAAGGAAAATTGTAGGCCCGATGAGGTTCATGAGAAAGTCTTCGACCTATTCTTCAATTTGGACGCCACTGAGGAGCAATTGAATTTCCCCACAGTATATGGATCATCTAAACAAGGATGGATGTCGCATGATTGGAAAGTGCAAACCAACGATATCACCGCATTGCTCGATACAATCGTAAGTTATGTTCCAGAGGCCCCTTTCCGTGAAGGGACTCCGCAGATGCTCATTACATCACTGGATTATTCATCGTTTGTTGGGCGAATTGCCATTGGCCGAGTATATCGAGGAACCTTTAAAGAAAACATGCCGGTTACCTTGATGAAAAAAGACGGCAGAGGCGTTCGGACCCGCATCAAAGAACTTATGACATTTGAAGGGCTGGGGCGAGCAAAGGTATCCGAGGTTTCTGCTGGCGACATCTGCGCCATAGTGGGATTGGATGACTTTGAAATTGGCGATACTGTTGCTGACTTTGAAAACCCTGAGGCTTTGAAGCCTGTGGCCGTCGACGAGCCAACAATGAACATGCTATTTACGATCAACAACTCTCCCTTTTTCGGGAAGGAAGGTAAGTTCGTAACATCACGACACCTTCGCGACAGGTTGTTCAAGGAGCTTGAAAAGAACCTCGCCTTGCGTGTGGAGGAAACAGGCTCACCAGATGCCTATCTAGTTTATGGAAGGGGTATTCTTCACCTTTCAATTCTGATTGAAACCATGCGCAGGGAAGGATATGAGCTTCAGGTTGGACAGCCGCAGGTTATCATCAAGGAAATTGATGGCGTGAAATGTGAGCCTGTGGAATCACTCACCATTGATACCCCAGAGAATGTGGCAGGCAAGGTGATCGAGTTGGTAACTCAGAAAAGGGGCGAACTTTTGATCATGGAGCCGAAAGGAGATTTGCAGCACCTTGAATTCGAAATCCCAGCAAGAGGATTAATCGGGCTGCGCAATGCCATTCTTACCGCTACTGCTGGAGAAGCTATAATGGCTCACCGATTCAAAGCTTATGAGCCATGGAAAGGCACGATCCCCGGCAGAATCAATGGAGTACTTATCAGCATGGACAAAGGGTCCTCGACTGCCTATTCTATCGATAAAATGCAAGACCGCGGAGCCTTCTTCATTAGCCCAGGAGAAGAGGTTTACGGTGGACAGGTCATCGGAGAACACATTCGTCCGGGAGACCTTGTTATAAATGTAACTAGAGCCAAACAGCTCACCAATTTCCGTGCGGCTGGAAGCGACGACAATGTTCGTATAACGCCTAAAATCGATTTCTCTTTGGAGGAAGCCATGGAATACATAGAGTGGGATGAATATGTTGAGCTAACCCCCAAGTCGATACGAATTCGAAAAATTCACCTGGATGAAAACGAAAGGAAGCGCCAACAAAAGAAAGTGATGGCATGATTTGCCTACGCATGATCATAAAAAAAAGGTGATGGAAATCCATCACCTTTTTTCGTTTTGGTACTACCAATTACTTGACACGCTCTACATATGAAAAATTGCGGGTATCGACTTTGATTTTTTCGCCTTGGTTGACAAACAGTGGAACATTGATAATGGCACCCGTCTCCAATGTAGCGGGCTTCAATGTGTTGGTAGCCGTATCGCCCTTTACGCCTGGCTCGGTATAAGTGATTTCCAATTCCACGAAAGTGGGAGCTTCAGCAAGAATAGGATTATCTTGTTCGAAAGCGATTTTCACTGTCATACCTTCCTTCAGGAATGAGGAAGATTCTCCGAACAAGTCTTCAGGGATATGCACTTGCTCATACGACTCGTTATCCATACAAACATAATGTTCGCCTTCCTTATATATATATTGAAGTTCCTTGTATTCAACGCGTGCTATTTCCACTTCCTCACCTGAGCGGAATCGATATTCGGCCAATTTGCCTGTTTTCAGATTTCGCATTTTGGCTTGATAAAAAGCCCTAAGGTTTCCCGGTGTACGGTGTTGATATTCGATTATTTGACACAATTCGCCATTGAAACGGATGACGGATCCAACGCTGATGTCTCCAGTATTTGCCATTGGGTTATAATGTTAAATGTTCTTTTTGCTTTAAAAAGAAAAGGCAACGCAAGATAGCGCTGCCTGTTCTTTGTAATTGACAATATCAACCTGCCACAACCTCAAAGGTAACAGGCACTACGATATCGCGATGCAGCTGCACTTCGGCTGTGTAGGTGCCTAGGCCTTTGATATGCTCATCCTTCATTGAGATTTGACGCTTCTCAATGTTTTGTCCCATACGCTTCAATACATCGGCGATTTGTTGGGTTGTAACCGAGCCAAAAAGCTTTCCATTTTCGCCTACCTTGGCGGAGATGGTTAGTACCACATTTTCAATAGCTGACTTCACCTTTTCGGCTTCCATCTTGATTTTTTCAACCTTATGTTGACGCTGACGCATCACCTCATCATTGATCTTACGATTGGTCTCGCTGGCTATAACAGCAAGTCCATTGGGGATAAGGTAGTTCAAACCATAACCGTTGCGCACTTTTACTACATCGTGTGCGTAACCGAGGTTTTTTACATCTTGTTTGAGAATTACTTCCATGGTTCGTTCCTCCTTACTTTAAAAGATCCGTTACATAAGGCATTAGCGCCAAGTGGCGAGCCCTTTTTACCGCGGTTGAAACCTTACGCTGAAACTTCAATGAGGTTCCAGTAAGGCGACGAGGCAACACTTTTCCTTGTTCATTAACGAACTTGGTGAGGAAAGTGGCGTCTTTGTAATCGATATACTTAATACCGATTTTCTTGAAGCGGCAGTATTTTTTCTTGTTGACCTCTACTGCGGGAGGGTTCAGGTACCTTACTTCGTTGCTTGACATTTTTCTACCGTTTTTCAGTTAGCGGATTCCTCCTGTTTCTTTTGCGCTGCGTTCTTACGCTTCTTTTCGTTGTAAGCTACAGCGTGTTTGTCGAGGGCTACGGTTAAGAACCGCATGATGCGCTCGTCACGCTTGTACTCAAGCTCCAACTTGGCAATAACATTGCCGTCGCCTTTGAACTCAGTGAGATAATAGAACCCGGTATTCTTCTTCTGGATCGGGTAGGCCAGCTTTCGTAATCCCCAATTGTTCTCATGAACAATCTCGGTACCGTTGTCGGTGAGGATCCTGCGGAATTTGTCGACCGTTTCAGTCACCTGCTCCTGCGAAAGAACAGGATTCATGATGATTACGGTCTCATAATACTTTGGCATGCCGTGATTTGTTATTTGGTTTAGACCCCGGAATTGGGGAGGGCAAATGTACAAACATTATGGGAATCATACAAGTAAGTGAATGGCTTATTTAAAAACAGACTGTACTTGAAAAACATCTGCTCGTCAAAAAAACAAAAAAACCTGAATAACAACTACTTACTCATGCCTTAGGGCTTCGATTGGATCGAGGTTGGAAGCTTTAATTGCAGGATACATTCCCGATATAACACCCACAATGAAGCATAAGACCACCCCGGAAATCATCCACTTCCAAGGAATGATGAATCCAGCGGCAAAGAAGAGCCCCATCAGGTTGCCCATCCCTACCCCTAGAACTATACCCAACAAACCGCCCATCTGACAAATTACAATTGCTTCGACCAGGAATTGCCTTTTTATGTGTTGCTTGGATGCTCCCAATGATTTTCGGATGCCAATTTCCCTGGTTCGTTCCGTAACACTAACCAGCATGATGTTCATTAGTCCGATAGATGCTCCCAGCAAAGTGATGAATCCGATTATGGTGGCCGCTATGGTTACATAATCCAATTGACTGATAACGATATTGGCTAAACTGTCGCTCTGCACTATTTCAAAGGAGTTATCCTCACCGACCATATCGCCCCTTACCGTTCTGAAAGTACCAATGGCTTCACCCTGACCTTGGTCCAACTCAGCTACGGTATTAACCTTAACGGAAATGGTATATGAACGATTATCATCTCCATAGCGCTGTCTGACATTCATCAGTGGTATGATACAAACCTTGTCCCCACTAAAAGCAAAACTTGAACCCTTCTCTTCCAATACTGCAATAACACGGTATTTATTGTTGCCCACACTGATCAACTGATCCAACGGGTCCTCGCCTGACTTGAAAAGCGTGTTGGCCATTTCGTAACCCAAGAGCACGACATTTCCACCCGATTCCAATTCCAGGTTTGAAAAGTTCCTGCCTGAACGAATTCGATAGCCTGAAGCGGCAAGATATCCTTCGTCAGCACCAGTAATGGTTACATTGGGGTTGGATTCAATGTTTTTGAACTTTAAAACTCCGACCATGGAAGCGGTTGTGGAAATAGAAACAACAGCCGGATAACTGTATTGCTCCTTGAAATGCTGCGCTTCATTGAAGGATATTTGTTGGAAACGCTTGGGCCTTTTACCATCCCTACCTATACGAATACCCATTCCATAATTACGGATAGTAAAGGTGTTTGCACCCATACTCGAGAAACTGCTGTTGATGGACGACTCAATGGCATCAATAGCTGTGAGGATACCCACCAATGCCATAATACCAATGGCAATAATCAAAGCCGTTAAGGTGGTCCTTAAACTCTGTGCTTTTACAGAACCCAGGGCAACCTTAATGTTCTCATTTGAATTAAATTGTGTATATTTTCTGTAAAGGTATCTCATTCAGCCGTATGCTAGGCGATTTTTTGGCATGGTTTTAGCTTGATTCGGTTGACAAAAGATAGAATAATCACTATAATTGCAAAAAACATCCAAAATGAAAAAACTGTTTTTAACCCTGACCCTCATTTGCGGAGCCTTCATAATGGCCAATGCCCAATCCATGGAGGCTGTTTCCACCGATTCCGACAACGCACAAGTAAAGAGCGCATCTACGGTAGCAAAGCCGGAGGTGGTAAGTGAGGAACCCAAATCCAACTGTGGTTCCAAGCAAATGGCATCCGGATGCTGCTCATCTAAGAAGTCAGCTTCCAAAGAAACCGCTTCAGCCAAAGCATGCTGCAAATCCGGCGACGATAAAAAGAGCGGTTGCACTGACAAGGCTCATCATGGTAATGACGAATCAAGGAAGGAGAAGGATTGACCCTTCCATAAAAAAGTTCAATCCTACCAAAACCTAAATTACCGCTTGCTGAAAATCCCGGCCACAAGCCGGGATTTTTATTTTATGCTATCAAAAGAAGGTGTCGTTTCGAATGAACGCATTAGTGAATCTGAAAGCCTCATTGAGTATTCCAAAGCACCTTTTCTAACCATGTGGACCAAATCATAATAATAAATCCTCCGATCCAATGGTTGATCATGATTCCAATAAAAAACAACTTTCGCATCTGATTTTGAAGCTACATTTTCTGCAATTTTTATCGCAGCTTCATACTTGGAGTATAACTCGCCACCTGCCAACGGCGAACTGGTAAGCATTATCCTGATGTTATTCTTGGATGCTAATTCAAAAACCTCGTCTAACAATGCAGCTCCATCATTGAAAATATGAACTGAGTCAAATGGAGATCGCATCAGCTCTAATTTTTGGGTGAAAGCGTTTTCCCAATAACCATTCCACCCGGAATCGGATTGGTTTGAAAATCCATTCCGCTGATCAAACTGCGGTGAGATTCCAAAAAATGACTTGACACCGATCCATTTTTTTAAATCGTCGTAATAGGTGATTCGTAGTGGTGGAAAAAAGGCCAGGTATTTGACTTCTGATTCGAATTTTGCAAGTCTTGATTCCAATTTCGGGTCCGGAAGAAAAGGCAAATAGTGAGGCAACTCAAGCATCTGATCCGTTTCCAAAGTAAACTCATCGAGGTGGAGTATGAGGTATCGAGGTGCTGGATGTGCTTTCAAATAACCTTCCAGCAAGATTGCCATGGAAGTAACACGGGCTCCATTCAATCCACCATTGTAAATCCGCAAACCAGTCATTTTGGAAATAACCTCAGTGTCGAAATGCGCGAGTGCCCTTGAGGAACCCAAACATAGTATATCGAAATTGGATGAGTCTTTTAACAACACATTCATTTTTCCTGAAACATCTTCTTTTGACTTTCGAAAACCGCTTTGCAACAATTGATCAAATGCGATCATGCACAAGACACCGAATGCCATCGAAAACAATATCCAAACGCCTACCCTTCTCATATTCTAAAACTGGAAATAAATGAAACTCTTCGAACCCATAATACCAAAACAGCATGTGATAGCCAATAAAAGCGAGGCCAATAAAATACTTCGAAGAGGATCGGATCTCCATCTAGTCACCCTTGGAGATTCAACCAACATTAGAATGGCGACAGAAGCAAAAGAAACCATCAACGCAAAAACTCCAAAGCCCTTGATAACCGGAGTGGTCATGTTGAATGTTCCCAGAAAACCACCTATTTGGGAAATCACGGTCATGGCATCATCAATGGTGCTGGCTCTGAAAAAAATCCATGCGAAACAGACCAACACAAAGGTGAATAGCACTCGAGCCGAGTGCATCAAATCTGGTGGAAGAATCTGAAAATATGACTTGGTTTCCAATTTCAAAATGCTGCTGATGATCAATCCCGAAACCAAATAAGTTCCATGCAAAGCGCCCCAAACCAAGAATGTCCAATTAGCACCATGCCAAAAGCCGCTTACGATGAAAGTTAAATAAAGATTGTAATACCACCTCCATTTTACAACCCGATTCCCACCAAGCGGGATATAAAGATAATCTCGGAACCATGTTGATAAGGAAATATGCCAACGAGACCAAAACTCGGATATGGATGCGGAAAAGTAGGGTGATTTGAAGTTATCCATTAGTTTGATACCGAGAAGCAGCGCACAACCGATCGCGATATCGGTATAACCTGAAAAGTCGCAGTAAATCTGAACGGCAAAAAAGAATGTTGCGAGCAGTACTTGCATTCCCTCAAAACCTTCCGGATACAAATAGACCTTATCGACATACATGGAGAGCCTGTCAGCAATGACCAATTTCTTAAAAAAACCAATAGCCATCAGCGTAAACCCCGAAACCAACATGGAAGCGTCAACCTTGTTACGAAGGTCTTTCAGCTGGGCAATCAGGTTACTTGCGCGCTCGATGGGCCCAGCAACCAATTGAGGGAAAAAAGTGACAAAAAGAGTGAAGAAGCCAAAGTTCCGCTCTGCTTTTAGATCACCCCTGTACACATCAATCACATAACCCATTATCTGGAAAGTGTAAAAGGATATTCCCATTGGCAGGAGCAATTTCAAAGCTGGCGACTCCCAAGTCAGACCACAGGATTCCATCACAACATTCAGGTTGCTGGAGAAAAAACCGTAATACTTAAAAAGGAAGAGAATGGAAAGATCAAAAACAATCACAAACCAAAGCCAGCGTTTTTTAGAAGCCAAGGATTCTAATTTTTCCAATCTTATGGAACATAGGAAATTAATCAGACATACTGATAGCAGAAGAATTATATACTCTGCTTTCCAAGCCATGTAAAACCAAAGGCTGGCTAAAAGGAGTAAAATCCATCTGAACCTGACTGGCAGCAGATAAAAAAGCAGCAGGGTCAAGGGAAAGAAAACGACAAACTGCAGCGAGTTGAATAGCATCAGTTGAATAGAATACCGTTGCTAAGATATCAATATTGAGGTTGGCTACAAAAAGCCCTGTAATTCAGAAAGGCAGGCAACTTTGCTGTAACGAGCATTTGGCTCATGTATACCGTTGGGATCAAATAAACAGGCCTGCATGCCCGCATCCAAGGCTCCAGCAATGTCCGTATCCAAGTTATCACCCACCATCAAACATTGGTCGACCGGTACCGCACACAAAGAAGCAGCGTGCAAAAAAATGGCTTGATGAGGTTTTTTGAAACCGATTTGCTCAGAAATGAGAACATGGTCAAAATAGTGATCCAACCTGCTCTCACGAACTTTTACTCGCTGCACCTCATGAAATCCGTTTGTTATAAGCGCCATGGGAACACGGTCAGAAAGATACCCCAAGATCTCGTGAACAAATGGAAATAGATGGGTTTTGACAGGACTCTCCATCACATAATACTCCGCCAAGCATTCAGCTAACTCGTCATCATGGATACCGAAATGATCTAGTGTGTGTGCAAAACGACCCTTTCGAAGATGCTCCTTGGCAATCATGCCTTTGGAATAAGCCTCCCACATATCATGGTTGATACGTTCGTAGACACGAATGAAATCACTTACATTCACCACTCCTTTGGTTTCAAGGCCGTATCTGTGATATAATTCAGATATAGTTTGTCGAGAGTTTGCCTCGAAATCCCAAAGGGTATGATCCAAATCGAAGAAGACGGCCTTGATGGTTCCCATCATCCAACTACTTTTTCCTTAAGCTCAGTTACTGATGTGGCGTGAAAAAGCTCAAAAGCCCCTGTCAACACAATCGACCAGAATAGAATTGAAACAAACATGTAAAAAAATATTTTCCTTTTATGATCCTCAAACAAATTCAAAATGACCGTACCTACGGGAATTGATATAACCACTGGTGTCAGGAATGCCACGCCAGCCAAGCCGTACTTCCTCCATAGTTTGACAAACCTCCTGCTTCGCTTCGTAAAAACCTTTCGTGTCTGGTCTATAGGGTGCACCAAATCCTCTTCGTGTCCAGGTCGAATAATTAGCTTTGTTCCATAAAGCGCCAGCAGCGCTTTGCGACGCACCCAATTTATACCGATTTGGATTTCCAAACTAAAGAATGTAAATACCCAGACGCCCAACATACCTCCAGCAACACAATAGGAAACTGTTTCAAAAAATGTAAATCTGTACTCATCATTTAAGTACGCGAATGAGGGTCCAGCTACGAATTTGACGCTGCTCACCAAAACAACAAAGACAATCTTTAGTAACCCTTCCACCTTGTTAGCAAACGCCTAATAAAAACTAAGCCTTTTCGCCATACGCCAAGTCGCCAGCATCTCCCAAACCGGGAACTATGTATGACTGTGCGGTGAGCTCTTCATCCACAGCGCCAATCCAGAGGGTAATATTCTCAGACAGGTGCTTTTTTACATAATCAACACCCAGTTTGCTAGCTATCACCGAAACCACATGGGTATGCGCGGGAACACCTTTTTCCAACATGGCTTTGTAAGTCATGACCATGGATTGCCCTGTGGCGAGCATAGGATCTGTGAGAATGACCACACGGCCATCCAAAGAAGGTGCGGCTACATACTCTAAGCTGATTTCGAAACTGCCATCCTTGTGATGCTTTCTATATGCAGAAATAAATGCATTATCAGCCTGATCAAAATAATTTAGAATACCTTGGTGCAAAGGCAAACCCGCTCTCAATATAGTGGCAATAACCGGCTCCTCGGCGTGCACCTGCATGGAGGATACCCCTAGCGGAGTTGTGAAATCACGCTCCTCGTAACGCATGGTACGACTGATCTCATAGGCTGCTATTTCGCCGATTCGCTCGAGATTACGGCGAAATCGCTGACGGTCGTTTTGCACATTGACATCACGCAATTCCGCGATGAACCTACTAATAATTGAATTTTGTTCTGAAAGTATCCTTACCATCGTATTAATGGATTGTTATTTGTTTGAAGATCACTTCTAAAGTTAATAATAAACCCAGATGTGTTAACCTTTTTTAAACCAACACCAAGGTGGAGGCAATAAGTTTCTTGTGATGCGTAAATATACAGATTCGGAAGCACCAAATCCCGAATAAAAACGGGCCAAAGAATCATTGTTCGAACCCTCAAAATCCAAAAAAGAGTATTTCCCGGCGTTTTCGACAATGAAGTGATGAATCAAGCCGTGCATAGCTGAGTGTGCCTTGCCTTCCTCTGAGTTGCCTGAAAAAATAAAGCAGGCTCCCTCATGACTCAAAAAAAATACGGCTCCGGCAACAGGCTTCCCATCGGGCATCATAGTCAAATACACCTTGGCCATTTTTCTCTCGTTGGCTTGGCGGTACAATTCACGGAAAATGATATGCTTCTTGTCGGGATAATTTCCCAAACGCCCTCCCCTATCGGATTCAAACATGGCAATTACACCATCCACATTATCCGATTCCATCGTGACTAGACCAGCCTCTTCGCATTTCCGGATATTCCTTTTGTGATTGGTTGAGTAAAGCTGCTTGATTTCATCGGCGGTTCCATTCAAATTCAGGATCAGGTTCCTGTTTTTATAAGATGTAACATTGAGCTGAAATTTGGAATTGGCGTGATTCAGATTCAAATCGACAAACCGAAAATGCAGAGGGATGGATTCTATGAATGCTAAAAAAACATCCTCTCCCAATTGGTGCTTGGAGAAAACACCCAGCTGCTGACAATAAGGGGGAGTGAAAACATAGTCTATGAAATACTTCCTCGAAAAGGGCAAAGGCATTACTGCCGTATAGTCTTCGGTTGCCAAAGCACACCAATTTGGGGATATGGCATCCAAGTACCATGAATACGCGTATACATTTCCATTATGTGCTGTCCGAATGGATTCATCCCAACGCACATCATCGATTCGGTTTCGTTCAAAAAGGATCAATCTGTTACCCATTTCATACGGCAGCTTCCACCATTTGCTTGTAAACATCCCGCCATCCAGACCAAATTTTGTTCTCTGACAAGGACTCATTGTGCCATAAACTGATGAAATCACCATTCACGGCTCGAACCTCCCGGATGACGGGAAGAATATGATCCATGGCCTCTTCAGGACGAATTTTCATGTAATATTTCATCGTCGCATCCATCACAGCGAAGGGATGAATCTTCAATGATGTAACTTGCTCGTTGTCGAGATCATAGAAATAGTAAGGGGTACATATTGATGCCCTGAAACCAAGTTGCAAATTAAGACCCATGGTATAATCATCGTATATGTCCAATTCCACCAGTCGACGGTAGGTCTCAGGAAGTTTGAGCACCAAGAAGTGCTGCCTACTGCTATGCACTTCGCGCTTGAGGATACGGCTAAGTATCGATAATTCGGTTTTCAATTTTTTAGGATCCTTGTTCGAGCCGTATGAAGGATGTATGCCTGTTTCAGCATAGTCGGAAATGGATTGAATCAATGATTGGAACTTCCTTGAATCTACAGGTACATTCTTATCGTTGACACCATACTCACCCAATAGAAAAAAATAAATTGACTTGAACTTGAATTTTCGTTGTAATTCGAATTGGTATTCGTAAGTATCGTAAGGGTCCTTTATGAGTCCGAGCAAGGCCTGAGTTCGCTCCCAAAACTCCTTGAAGTCCACATTGACTAACGATCTGGCATAAGCGCCAGCCGTACGCATAAATCCTTTTTCCAGATAAGCCCACGCGTTGTCGATATCAATTGTGGAGATAAATCGATACTTACGGTTGGAAAAAACCATTTCGGGATAACGGTTTCTCAAAACATCTCTAATCATGCCCGCGTAAATATTGACAAGTGGCTTACCAATGAATCCTTTTTGATAGGCAAGACTTTCGGAGCTATCAAACCGATCATGCGAATCGCGTAAGTGGGGCAAGTATTCCTCATAACGCGTCACCAACCAAAATGACGCAGCAAAAAGATCGAATGGAAAAAGCAATTGCGGATTCGTAGAAAACAAGGCTTTGACCCCTTGCCAATCGAAAACAGACACCTGTTGGTCTTCTATGCCCTTCTCAAAAAGCAATCGTACAGAACCAATGAATATCTCATCGCCAACGGATGCGTCTCCGTAGGAGATTTTAGGACCGGGGAAAGCCGAGAAGGCCTCCTTGGTTTGGACAAATTCATAATCCACACCGACCAAGTCCGACAGTACAAGATCGAATGTATAACGCAACCTATTGGTTATGGCTGGAACCAATACGGCCACCTTACTGCGATGTTGACTGCCCATTTGTGTGCTAAGTTATAAATTCGGCACACAATGCAACATCAGAGCCTACCCTCATCCGAAAAACTATAATAATGATCGGATGCAACAATGATATGATCCAACATTTGAACATCGAAAAGATATGCCGCTTCGGACAACTTTCGAGTGAGTTGTAAATCGGATTCGCTTGGATTCCTGTTGCCACTGGGGTGGTTATGACATAAAATCAAACCGGAGGCCGAACACTCTACCACCTTCTTGAAAACCATTTTCGGATCCACCACGGTTCCCGTAATACCACCCTTGCTTATCTGTTGGCGCGATATCACATGATTTGCCCTGTTCAGAAGCAGAATCCAGAACTCCTCGTGCCCCAAGTCGGACAATAGTGGAATAAATATGTCTGCCGCATCCTTGCTGCAAGAGATCTTTATGGTTCGCGCCGCCTCGGCCAATCGCCGTCTTCTACCCAATTCCAATGCAGCCAAAAGGGTTAGTGCTTTGACCGAACCCATTCCTTTGAAAGAGGCCAAATCGTGTAAATCCAATCGTGAAAGCCGGGTAAGATCAAAATCAACCGAGTGTAGGATCTTATTGGCTAGTGTAGTGGCCGACTCCCCTTTGACCCCGTTACGAATAATGATTGCCAACAACTCGGAGTCCGACAGTGAGGGAGCTCCAAGCTGTTTCATTTTTTCACGAGGTCGGTCGGATGGGGCTAATTGCCCAAGAGAAAAATCGTTCATAAAAAGCGGATTTTGAAAAGTTATCCGAAAAAACAAAAGACCCTTCCGAAGATTCGGAAAGGTCAATTTGATGCCTTAAAAAAGTGATCGCAGGGGTCAGGAAAGTGCATTAACCATCTTGGCAAGGCTAGACTTTAGGTTAGCGGCCTTGCTCTTATGGATCACATTGTTTTTGGCAAGCTTATCCAACATGGAAGCAACCTTTGGGAACATTTCAGCTGCCTGCTTTTTGTCTTTAGCAGCACGCATGTTCTTCAGAGCATTCCTCATGGTCTTAGCCTGGTAGCGGTTACGCTCTTGCTTGGATTCATTTGAGCGGATGCGCTTTTCGGCGGATTTGTGATTAGCCATTTTTTTGACTTTTAATAGTTTACACCTTTCGGTGGATGAATTATTTGGTAGCCCGTACGGGAATCGAACCCGTGTTTCCTCCGTGAAAGGGAGATGTCCTAGACCCCTAGACGAACGGGCCGGCTACTACTCTTTTTTCAAAGAGGTCGCAAAATTAATCAATTACGGGCAAATCCGCAATCCATAATCAAAAAATATCATGTAATATCATCGTCTGATTGAAGCCTGAAGCCCAATCGTTTACCTGTACTTAGAACACTGGAAAGGCTTTTTTCAATCATTTCCTGTACGGATATAACCCTAACCTGATCAAAAGAGGGTGCAACGATATCAAAATCAAGACAGTGGGCAACAAGTATTTCACAAATTAATTTGGCATGATGTTCATCGAACAAAACAGTGCCAGGGTCATTGTAAACCAACCCAAGCTGTTTTTTGCCTTCCATGAAAAAGTGCCTATTCTTATCAACGAACAAGCGGGCAATTAGAACTCCTTGGTCATTCACCCGATTAAATTTCACAGAGTCTGTTAGAAAATTGTACACGGAAATCATACCGAAATATCCTTTGCCATGCTCCCCTTTCATAGAGGAGTGCTTCCAAATAGGGTGCCCCTCCGGAAAAGTGAAAGCATCGGAATGGAGCGAGAAAATGACGATATCATCCGAAATCCTGAATTCAAGATCCAAACTACCCCTTTCAACAAACTTCACTGCGATTCTTTTGTCGATGTCTATGATGGCGGTTGCAATTTCTTGCTCCAGTTTTTTAAGTGACGACTTTATCAAACCGAAAGCCCAATCGGCATTTAGACCCACATCCAGCTTGGAAGTGGCTTTTTCAGACAATGACCTTATTATATGGTCGAAATAACTAGGCTTGGTTCCTTCTGACATCAGTATGCTCGTGCAAAAATGACCCTTTGATTGGAGGGATTGCCTGTCAATATACAACTGCCCGACTCCAGCTTATTTCCTAATGGAATACACCGGATGGTAGCTTTGGTCAGGTCCTTTATTTTTTGTTCCGTTTCGGAAGTGCCATCCCAATGAGCAAAAACAAAACCACCCTTGTTATCCAGAATATCAACGAACTCGTCCATCGTATTTGCAGTATGGGTAGCCGTTTCCCTGTAATCAACTGCCTTTTTATAAATATTGTCTTGAATATTTTCCAATAAATGGACGATCTTTTGATCAATGCCGGCTGCCTGTATCACCATTTTTTCCTTTGTATCTCTCCGAGCTACTTCAACACTTCCGTTCTCCATATCTCTAGGTCCAATGGCAATACGAACAGGAATACCCTTTAGCTCATATTCTGCAAACTTCCAACCGGGCTTGTGAGTATCGCGGTTGTCGTACTTTACAGAAATCCCAACAGCAGTCAACTGAGACCGTATTTGTTCGGCATACTGATTCAAGGCCTGCAACTGCTCATCGTTTTTATAAATGGGAACAATTACCACCTGAATGGGAGCCAATTTGGGAGGCAACACCAAGCCATCATCATCTGAATGCGCCATTACCAATGCACCCATGAGACGAGTCGAAACACCCCAGGATGTCGCCCAAACATGATCCTGAACTCCTTCCTTTGTGGTAAACTTCACATCAAAAGCCTTTGCAAAATTCTGTCCCAAAAAATGGGAAGTGCCAGCTTGTAATGCCTTGCCGTCTTGCATCAGCGCCTCTATGCAATAGGTCTCAATGGCGCCTGCGAATCGTTCATTAGCAGTTTTGATTCCTTTCACTACCGGCAGAGCCATCCACTTTTCAGCGAATTCGGCATAAACACCAAGCATTTTTTCAGTTTCCTCTACTGCCTCTTGGGCAGTTGCATGCGCAGTGTGGCCCTCCTGCCAAAGAAACTCAGCCGTACGCAAAAAAAGCCTCGTTCTCATCTCCCAACGAACCACATTTGCCCATTGATTGACAAGAATCGGCAAATCACGATAAGACTGAATCCAATTTCGGTAGGTATTCCAAATGATGGTCTCAGAGGTAGGTCGAACAATCAACTCCTCTTCTAATTTGGCCTCGGGATCCACCTCAATTCCCTTGCCATCTGGAGCGTTTCGCAACCTGTAATGCGTTACAACGGCACACTCCTTTGCAAAACCTTCGATGTGGGCAGCCTCCTTGGAGAAAAAGGACTTCGGAATAAACATTGGAAAATAGGCGTTGCTGTGACCCGTGTCTTTAAACATTTTATCCAACGCCTGCTGCATTTTTTCCCAGATGGCATATCCGTATGGTTTAATTACCATACACCCCCTCACGGCGGAGTTCTCAGCCAAATCGGCCTTTATGACCAGATCCTGATACCATTCGGAGTAATTCTGCGAGCGACTTGTGATTTCTTTTCCCATTGGATAATTTTGAAAAGGATAATATTTGGTATGGTATTTGTTTTGATTCTCACAAAGTTCCGAAACTAAACGCACATTACCAATCCGGAACCGTTCTCAACAAGGTCTAACCTCTTAAAAATCAACGGCCATGAAACCGTTCATCACAATCCTCGCTGCAGTAGCCCTGTTTTCTGCCTCCTGCTCATCCTCAAGGGTATCCCGTTCTGGTGACTACGACGATGTTTATTATTCCTCTTCCGACGCACCTAGCCGCGAAAATACCACGGCACCCGAAGATTACACGCCTTCTAGACAAAACGATGAGGAAAGCAACGGAACAGAACCTCGTTTCGATTATGGCAACAATGAAAGCAACAGCCAAAACGCACCTAGCGCAAACGAGAATGGTTCTATCGGTGGTGGAAACCCAAACTCAACCTATTCCACTTCAGGCGGCAATACTTATGTCACCAACAATTACTATGACCAGGATGACTACTACGATTATGCCTACTCATCCAGGTTGAGAAGATTTCATACAAATGTCGGGTTTGGCTATGGTTACTACAGCGACTATTATACCAACTCATATTGGTATGATTACAATCCTTGGTCTTACGGGGTGAGCATTTATTTAGGATACCGTTGGTGGAATCCTCGATACACTTTCTATTACAACTACTGCTATACTCCAACGGGATACTATGGATACAATCCTTGGTATTCACCAGGGTATAACCCATATTTCCATTCCCCATACTATTCCTACTGGGGAGGATACAATCATGGTTACAACCATGGCTATTGGGATGGTTACAATGACGGTTTATACGGAAGCTATCACAATCCTTATTACTTCAATAGTTACGATAACTCCAGTTACTATTATGGACCAAGAGGAAGAAGAGGTGGCAATATCGCAAATGCAGGAGTTACTTCTAACACCCTAGGAAATCTTTATCAGAACACTGGAAGAAATGACACTCCGAAAACTCCCGCCATATCCAAGCCGGGCACCAGAGATATCACTCCAAGGGTGAATGATAACGGAGATATTCGACCCAGTACAATATCATCTGATCCAAGGCCTATGGCTCCATCAAATAATCCGAATGCATTGCCTTCTAAAGGAAACAGCGCTACTGAATCCAATCCAAGGTCAATACACGGCTCAGAAAACCCAGCTGCGGTCTCGCCTTCCAACCAGAATCCAAAAGGACTCGGAAACGGCTCTGTACCTAGCCGTGCTAACAATAATGACATAAGACCATCTAACAATCAACCTGACCCCAGGCCAATGGCTCCAGCAAACAACAACCCTCGTGGTAATAGTTACGAGCCGGATCCAAGGCCAACTGACAATACACCCAAAGGAAACAGCGGTGGTGTTCGACCCGATCCAAGACCAATGGCCCCTTCCAATACCAATCCTCGAAGCAACCAAATGAATAATCAATCCGAGTCAAGTCCTTCGAACAATGTTCCCAGAGGAAAAAGCAACGACATCCGTCCAGAGCCTAGACCAATGGCCCCCTCCAATTCCGCACCTCGTGGAAACAGTTTTGAAACCCGCCCCGATTCAAGACCTTCCAACAATGCGCCAAGAGGTGGAAGCTTCGAACCTCGACAAGAACCAAGAAATAGTGGAGGTTCTCCAAGAACTCAAACGCCTTCCTTAAACAACCCCTCCCCGAGGTCTAGCTCTCCTGCTGCAGCTCCCAGAGGAAATAATTCGAGCTCTAGTGGAACAAGAAAAAGCCGTTAATCAAACCGGAGTCTACAAAATTCAAAACCAACTTACATGAAATCCATCATAAAAGGCATGCTAACCACATGCCTTTTTTTACCTACAATTTCTTCTGCGCAAAATGAATTGGATGCTTTGCGCTACAGTCAAGTTTTTCATGGCTCTACCGCTAGATCCACTGCCATGGGCGGCGCCTTCGGCGCATTGGGTGGCGACTATTCTTGCCTGAGCACCAACCCTGCTGGCTTAGGAATATACAGAAAATCCGACTTCTCATTTTCCCTTGGTTTCACCGGCCGCGAATATGAATCCGATTTTCAAGGCTCACGAAGGCAAAGTGATCGATTTGACATTGACATGCCGAATCTTGGTGTAGTGCTTGCATCCGGCTCAAAGAAACCAGGCATTGGATCTGGAATTGCTTTCGGAATCGCTTACAACAGGCTGGCTAGCTTTAACAACTCTATTGAATTCAAAGGCAGAAATGATGGCAATTCCATATTGGATTCATTTACTGAAGAAATTGCACTGGAT
>JBKCHO010000074.1:0-15820 GCA_046302815.1 Bacteroidota bacterium
GGTCGTATTTCAGCAGTATACTCGATTTTCGCTTTTGTTATGATGTTGGTATTTATCATCGTGCTTCCTAGAATGACCGACTCACTACACCCTGGCGACGGCGGAAACCCCGGTTTCAACAGCTACGATTTAGACAGCAACCTCAGGAAGGTTTTTTATCCAGCTATTATTGGATGGACCTGATTGGGTGTTTGGATGTTGAACCTCAAGTATCGCATCAGAAAATTGCAACAACACCAGGATTTGAACTAAAAATTTCATGAAAAGGAAACTTAGCGCCCTGTTCTTTGTATTGGCTACATCCCGGCCTTCATTCGGTCAAGGAGTTGAAATGGCTGATGTCATGCGTTCCAATGGAAAAATCTATGTGGTTGTTGCTGTCGCCGCAACCGTAATGGCTGGAATCATCGGATACATGGCCTACATGGACGCTAGGATCAGAAAAATGGAGAAAAAACAGCAAAACTCCGGACCAAAACCATGAAAAAGGTTCACATCATTGGAATTGTGGTAATCGCCGTTTTGATCGGTGTTATCATCAGTACGATTTCCGACTCCAGTACCTATGCCAATTTCAACACAGCCCTTGATAACGAGGGCGACACTTACCATGTAGTTGGTAAATTGAACATGGACAAACCCTTTATCTATAACCCAGAAGTCAATGCTAATCTATTTGGATTTTATCTGGTGGACAATGAAGGACGCGAAATGAAAGTACTTTACAATGATACCAAGCCACAGGATTTTGAAAAATCCGAGCAAATCGTGGTCATTGGCAAAGCTGTAGGCAACGAATTCCATGTGGCCAAAGGCGACCTGCTGATGAAGTGTCCTTCCAAATACAATGGGAATCAGGGACCGGACGGCACCATGATGGCTCCTCCGCAATCCTAATCCAAATCAAACGCTTTTCCATCTTATGGAATACATCGGCGAACAGCTCATCTGGGGAAAAATAGGTAACCTTTTAATCGCCTTGGCTTTCGCCGGAGCACTGCTTGGTTCCATAGCCTACTACCTCGAATTCAAAAGACCTACGGAAAGCCAATCTTGGAAAAAGATTGCGCGGTCGGCCTTCATCGTGCACGGTTTGTCTGTTGTTGGAATATTCGCTATCCTATACTATCTCATCTTTAACCACAAATTTGAGTACTATTATGTGTGGCAGCACTCCTCTATGGATCTGCCCATGCGTTATATCTTCTCCTGTTTTTGGGAAGGGCAAGAAGGCAGCTTTTTACTTTGGACCTTCTGGCATGTGGTGCTTGGAATGATCATCCTGAAAAAAGGTGGAACCTGGGAAGGACCTGTAATGGTTACGGTTTGTCTGGTTCAAGCCTTTCTCATGTCGATGGTTCTCGGAGTCTATGTACTCGGTCATAAAATCGGAACCAATCCTTTTGTATTGCTTCGCGAGCATCCCGATATGGCCAACTTGCCTTTCGTCAAATTCCCCGATTACTTACAAAGGTTAGATGATGGTCGCGGATTGAATCCGCTCTTGCAGAATTATTGGATGGTGATTCATCCACCTGTTCTTTTCTTAGGCTTTGCCTCTACGCTCATCCCATTTGCTTTCGCGATGGGTGGAATGATGTCGGGAAGGATTCGCGAATGGACCACACAAGCAACTCCATGGGCGTTTTTTGGTGTGATGGCATTAGGAACAGGTATACTTATGGGTGGCGCTTGGGCCTATGAGGCGCTGTCGTTCGGAGGGTTTTGGGCTTGGGATCCGGTGGAAAATGCATCACTCGTTCCTTGGATGACCTTCGTTGGTGCAGCGCATGTGATGGTTATACATAAGAAAAATGGCACCACACTATTAAGCAGTTTTTTATTGACCGTAGTAACATTTATACTGATTCTCTACTCCACTTTCCTCACACGGAGTGGAATTCTCGGAGATACATCTGTCCATTCATTCACCGACCTCGGTATGACCGGGCAATTGGTGGTTTATATGGGCTTTTTCGCTGTGATGGCACTGTGGCACTGGTTCAGGAATAAAAAGGCATTTGTGTCGGAAGAAAAAGACGACCATTTATATTCGAGGGAATTTTGGATGTTCATTGGAGCTCTAGTACTATTCATTGCCGGACTTCAAATCACTTTTACCACATCCATACCAGTTCTGAACAAGTTGTTTGGAACCAACATGGCTCCGCCTGCTGATGTGATTGACCATTACAACTCGTGGCAGATCCCATTTGCCATTATCATCTGTCTGATGATCGGATTTGCTCAGTTCCTAAAATATAAAAGCACACAGGCCGGAGATTTCTGGAAAAAAATCAGTGTGTCATTGATTGCCTCTGTAATCATCAGTGGAGTTGCCGCCTATTATATTCGTTTCGACAGCATTCAATACATCTTGCTACTCTTTACCGCGATGTTCGCATTCATCGCAAATATGGATTACGCCTTCCGTATTCTCAAAGGAAAGCTCGACCATACAGGAGGCTCCGTAACACACATCGGAATGGCTCTCATCCTGCTCGGCGCACTCATCTCGAACGGGAAACAGGAAGTCATCTCCAAAAACATGCTGAATGTCGATTTAGGAAAGGATTTTCCAAACAACGAAAACATCATGCTTTTCAAAGGCGACACACTTCAGATGTCGAAGTACTTCATAAGCTACACAGGCAAAGAGCGTGAAGGCGTGAATGTATATTACAACATCGAGTATTTCAAAGCGAATTTCGGCGAAGGTAAATTGGAGCCCGCTTTCACCCTCCGACCCAGAATACAACTCAACCCCCGTATGGGCAATGTGGCTGAGCCATCTACCAGACACTTTATCGACAAAGATATCTACACCCATATCACCTACGCTGATATGGAGAGCCTTGAAAAGCCCGAGGGGGCTGGTGAATACCTACAAGCCAAGGTGGACACCATGGAGGCAGGAGACACCATTTCTACCAGCAATTCGCTCATAACATTCAAAGGCCTTTCCCAAGATGTTGATCGATCCAAACTTGGCTTGGGAGACAAAGATGTGGCGGTTGGCGCCTTGTTGGAAATCATTGATGTTAACAACAAAAAACGCGAGGCCAAGCCATTGTTCATCATACGAGGACAATCGGTTGTATCCAAAGAGACATTCATTGAGGATCTCGGATTAAAGATTGCATTCCTGAGCATCGATCCCGACAACGGTAAAGTAATTATATCGGTAGCAGAAAAGAAGGAAAACAAAAGGGAATTCATCATCATGAAGGCTATTGTTTTTCCATACATCAATGTACTTTGGATCGGTTGCCTCCTACTAGTCATTGGAACCATGATGGCGGTGCGGAAACGGTTTAGGGACTTACGCAAATCAAAAGCGACTCTAAACAACCCATGAGGATTTTCATCATCGGATCTGGAAGAATGGCCAATGCCTTGGCCCCAAACCTCATCCGTGCTGGCCACCAAATCACCGGTATTCATTCGAGAAACAGTAGCAGCGGTCATTCGTTAGCCAAACACTTGGCGTGTCCTTTTTTCACGACTCTGCAAAAAACACCTTCTTCCGAACTTATTATCATTACAGTCACTGATGATGCCACCGGATCCATTGCGAAACTATTATCGGGCCATAAAGCTCTCATCGCCCATACTTCGGGAAGTGTATCAATTGATAAATTGGGGCGGAAAAAGAACGCTGGAGTTTTTTATCCAATGGAAACGCTAACGGGCAACCGTAAAACGGATTTTACACGAATACCGGTATGCGTAGAAGCTACCGATGAAAAAAGCCTTGGATGCCTTCTCAAAGTGGCACATTCCATTTCCGAAGAGGTGTATGTCATGGACAGCCATACCAGGAAAGCGCTTCACATGGCAGCTGTTTTTACGAACAACTTCACAAACCACTTGTTGGGTATTGCGCACGATTTGGCCAAAAAACATGGCTTCCCCTTTGGAATTCTGGAGAAATTGGCCCGTTCAACCATTAAGAACGCCTTTGCCAAGGACCCTCACTCAGTTCAAACCGGTCCAGCACGCCGAAATGACCAGGCGACAATTAAAAAACATTTGTCGATGCTGAAAGGTAATCCATCCGCAAAAAGCATCTATAAAAATATTTCCGAGGCCATTCAAGCTGTTCAAAACAAAAGGAGTCGCTGATTCGGGTATTGATTCCTTTTTCATATCCTTGTGATATGGAAACCAATTTCAAAGAAAGACTTCATAAGGTAAACACCTTCATTTTCGATGTGGATGGTGTGCTTACAGATGGCTCGCTGCTGGTGATGCCAGACGGTGAATTTCTTCGCCGGATGAACATTAGAGATGGATATGCCATGCAATTGGCTATTCGGAAAGGATACCGTTTAGCTATCATCTCGGGAGGTCATTCCAGCGGCGTACCAGTGAGGCTAAAAAGGCTGGGCGTCCAAGAAGTACACATGGGTGTTACAAACAAGCTGCAAATAATGCAGGAGGTGCTTGCCAGGTTTGAATCTGATCCATCACAAGTGCTGGTAATGGGAGATGATATGCCTGACCTTCCCATGCTGCGAAATTGCGGCGTTCCCTGTTGTCCTGCCGATGCCGCCCATGAAATCAGGAATGAAAGCGTTTATGTTTCATCCTTCAATGGTGGACATGGCTGTGCACGCGATGTCATCGAACAGGTTTTGAAACTTCAAGGACATTGGGAGTGAGCATCGCCTTTTTAAAAATTCTTGCCCTATTTCGCCTCATCCGAGTAGGAAACCTATTGCTCCTATCCGGAACACTTTTTTTAGTTCGATACACCTTGGTAAATCCCATACTGGAGTTGTATGGGACAACCAGTGCACTGAATGAAATGGATTACCTATTGCTCAGCTTGTCGGTAGTCATTACTGCGGCGTCGGGCTATGTGATCAACAACATCATCGACAAAGAAACCGACGATGTGAATCAAAAAGACAATGGAATAGACATCATTGGTGTTCGAGCATCAAAAATACTTTATGCCTTTCTCTTTGTTGGAGCTATTGTTTGTTCGTATGTCGCGGGTGGCGCGCGTTTGAATTCAACAATTTTCCTTGTAACAGCCTCTTCATGCGGATTGCTTTATTTTTATTCATCCGACTATAAGAACATGCCTTTTCTGGGCAACCTGATTGTTGCCTTGTTGACTTCAATGACCATTGGACTTCCTTTGCTGGCTGATTCATCGGCACTCGCCAACGAACCAGTTAAAACCTTTCTCATTGCTTACGCCTGCTTTGCATTTTTGACAACCTGGCTGAGAGAAATTATTAAGGATTGCGAAGATTTGAAAGGAGATCTGACCTTCGGTTCAAAAACGCTCCCCATTTTATTCGGATTGCGATTTGCATCACTATTCGCAGGCTTCCTTGGACTCATTATCTGCTCGTCTATTGGAATCATCCAATATGCTACCAAACAATGGGAGGATTTGGTTTCGTTTACTTATGTTTCAGCCCTGATTCAACTTCCGCTTTTAATTGTTTCCATAAAACTATTGCTCCCGGGATCTGATAAACCATTTGCAAGGCTATCACTTTGGATGAAATTGGTGATGGTTGCGGGCTTGCTATCGATGGCGATTTTTTATTTGACCTCAATTGGAATCATATCATTATGATAACCCTTTCAAAACCCCTGATACTTGCATCGGCATCGCCCAGGCGGCAGGAGTTGATGGAGCGTGCTGGAATACCATTCAAGGTATTACTGAAGGATGTGTCTGAAGATTATCCAGCCGATTTGAAAGGTTACATGGTGGCAGAATATATCGCACAAAAAAAAGCAAATGCCTATGATGAAGAAGTCGAACTTGGTGAAACAATTGTTACGGCAGACACCATAGTGGTTGTTGACGATGTCATACTTGGCAAACCGGCCGATTCAAAATCCGCCACGGATATGCTTCGCCAAATTTCGGGAAGAAAACATGATGTGATTACCGCTGTATGCATTCGAAATCTGAATACAATAACCCTATTCCACGAAAAAACAGAGGTCTGTTTCCGAGAATTGGAATTCGATGAAATGACCTATTATGTTGAACATTACAAGCCATTCGACAAAGCCGGTGGATATGGCATACAAGAATGGATTGGTCATATTGGCATAACATCCATTCATGGTTCCTATGATAATGTTGTAGGATTTCCTGTAGCCAGGCTTTGGGCAGAGCTGCTAAAATTGAAATCGAAGTTGCTGCTATGAGAAACGCCTACTTGCTTATGCATGCCGCCATCCTTCTGTGGGGCTTCACCGGAATTTTCGGGAGGGCGATAGATATGAGCGAGGGCATGATTGTTTGGTACAGGATGATCATCAGCGCAGTTGGCTTGGCTCCCTTTTTATTGAGAAATGGTTTCAAATTGCCTCAAACCAAAGACCTTTTAACGATAGCAGGAGTAGGATCCTTGGTGGCACTGCATTGGGTGCTTTTTTACGCTTCCATCAAGGCATCCAATGTATCCATTGCGCTATCTTGCTTCTCGACCGTTTCCTTGTTTACTGCTGTTTTAGAACCACTATTCAGGCGGCAAAAACTTCAGGTTCCGGAGATTCTATTAAGCATTTGCGTCATTGGAGGGCTGTATCTTATATTCATGGTTCGACAAACTTATGTGGCAGGCATGTTGCTTGCGGTAGCGAGTGCCTTCGTTGGCTCCTTGTTTACCATATTCAACAAATCACTTACATCCAAGCACAACGCTATTGATATCACCTTTTATGAGTTGCTTACAGGCTTTGTCATTTTAACCCTATTACTCCCACCCTATTTTGATTTGACTGATACCGGTTTTCAAATTCCAACAAACATCGATTGGGTTTGGTTGGTGCTTCTTAGCCTGCTCTGCACAAGCCTTGCTTTTACCATTTCCATTCAGGCGCTAAAAAAACTGGATGCATTTACCATGAACCTTTCGGTGAACTTGGAACCATTGTACAGCATTGTACTTGCTTGGTTTTTTTTCGGCGAAGAGGAGCTGTTTAGCCCTGGCTTCATCATGGGTACAATGGTCATTCTTGCTTCGGTCGCATTTCATACCAGATACAAGTGGCTGAAATCTAAGCAGACAAACACTAGCATTTAAAGCCAAGAAATGCCTAAATTCGCTAGGCACAGTCTATAACAAAAATGTTGATGCGCAAAGCCATTTTCCCAGTTGCATTGAAGACATTTGGTGGATTACTGTTTATCCTGTTTGCACAGCCATTTACTGCTTTTGCGCAATCATATAACCTGAAAATTTACAACACCACATCAGGGCTGCCTGGCAACCAGATAAATGATATGTTGCAGGACCGTCATGGTAGGCTATGGATTGCCACGATGAATGGAGTTGCCATTTTCAATGGCGAGAATTTCCAGCGCTTTGAAAAAAGCAATCCAGTATCAAGTAGTCCCGTAAAATCCCTGTTCGAAGATCGCCAAGGAAATATTTGGATCGGAATGCTGCGCAAAGGCGTTAGCAAATTCAACAAGGCTGAACAGGTATATTACGATAAGTCAGATGGACTGATTGGTGATGACATCCACGCAATAGCACAAGATCATTTGGGCAATATTTGGCTTGGAACATCAAGTGGCTTATCCCGATATGATGGCAAGCGTTTCAGCACATATACTGCTTTACGAGGGCTGGTAAATGACCAGGTAAACGCCATCAAATTAGACTCCAAAAACCGACTTTGGATCGCTACCATGGGTGGTGTGAGCATGTTTGATGGAACCAAATTCAAAAACTACACTACATCAAACGGACTACCAAGCAATCTTTGTTTCAGTCTGCATGAGAATGAACGAGGAGAGCTGTTAGTTGGAACCTATACCGGTATTGCTGTCTTCAATAACAATCGTTTTGAACCGAGTGTGGATTTTTCAATGGTTGCAAATGACCGAATTGAAGACATTACAGGGAACCCCTCCAACAAATCACTAGCTATTAGTACCTACAACAATGGCGTTACCATTTTCAGCGACAATCGCCAGGATGTTATAAGTATGAGAAATGGGCTGCCTAGCAGTATTGTAAAATCGGTTATCAAAGACCGGGAGGGCACATATTGGATTGGCACTTGGAGTGGATTGTGTAAATGGAATAGCGAACATTTCTCTACCTACTCCTATGAGGATGGATTGGCAAACAACAACCTGCTTAGTATCTCAAAGGATAATTCCGGCAGGATTTATTTCGGCACACTAACAGGCGGCTTGAGCTATCTCGATAACGGAGGCATGCAATCCATTGGCGCTGGCTCTGGTTTATCCGGACTTACCATATGGAGTATGCTTACACTAGAAGATGGTAATGTATGGCTTGGGACGGATTTCGGTCCAGCACTATTTGATCCTCGAAAAAAGACCGTGAGCCAACCCTTTTTCGAATTGAACCACTTGACTATTTATTCCGTCACCAAGGACAAAAACGGATTCATGTACTTTGGTACAGATGATGGATTGAGAATGACCAATCCCATGGGAGATGTGGTTGAATCAGATCCCAAATCCGTTCTTGCCAATAAGAAGATCCGAAGTGTTTACCACTCCTCCACAGGAAACATTTGGATAGGAACCACCAACGGGCTATACATTTTGAAAGAAAACAAAGTGATAGACCTGAATCAAAAATTAAACATACCCAAGTCGCAGGTCACATCCATTTCTTCAGGTCCGCAGAACCAAACATTAGTAAGCACTTACGAGAACGGTATTTATATTTTAGATGATGATCGATCCTATCGGCATCTAGGCACCAAACAGGGTTTGTCAAGTGATAATACCTTATGCGTTTTCAGTGACTCAAAAAGCCGACTTTGGATTGGATCGATTGAAGGAGTCGATGTGTTGGATGCTGTAACAAAAAGCGGAACCAAAGTCGAGGAGCTTTTCCATTTCAACCGAAGCAATGGATTCAATGGCGCCGAAACCAATGCGATATGCGAGGACACAGAAGGTAACATTTGGTTTGCCACCATCAATGGAGCATTCAAATTCTCCTCCCGTCAAACATTACCCAAAAGTGTATTGCCATTAATTCACATTTCAAACATAAGCCTTCTGTTAAAAGATACGGATTGGAAAAACAAGAAAATATCATTATCACCCGAGTCCGGTTTGCCTCAGGATCTGATTCTTCCCTACAACAACAACCATGTGACATTCAATTTCGAGGGGGTTTATCTAAATGCTCCGGATGAAATAAGATACCAATTTTTATTGGAAGGTTTTGATTTGTCGTGGAGCCCGCCCACCTCAAGGCCTTTCGCTGTTTATTCCAATTTGGATCCTGGATCGTACAATTTCAAGGTGAGATGCAGCGCCAACGGGAAGAACTGGACCATACCCGTTACTTATTCCTTCGCAATCAAACCACCCTTCTGGAAAACCACATTCTTCTACATACTTTATGTGGTTGCAGGCATAGGAGGATTCTTCTTGGTTACCAAGCTCAGGACATTGAATTTGGAACGCACACGCAACCTGTTGCAAGGGTTGGTGAATGAGCGAACCAAAGAATTAAATGAAAAGAATAAGGAGTTGGAAAAGCTGTCCTTGGTGGCTTCTGAAACCGGCAACTCCGTGATGGTATTTTCCTCCAATGGAAAAATTGAATGGGTGAATGAAGGTTTCAGAAAAATGACCGGATACAATCTGGAAGATTTTCGAAAGGAATTTGGTGATACCATTTCCGATTTCACATTTGAAAGAACCGCAGCAACAATTGCCGAGAAATGCGTCGACAACAAAGTATCCGATGTTTTCGAATCTCAATTGAAATGTCTTGACGGTTCGTTAAAGTGGGTATCGCACACATTGACCCCGGTATTCGATAACAAAGGAGCATTAAGCAACTTCGTTGTTATAGACACAGACATCACCGTAAGGAGGGAAATGGAACAGCGCATCCGTGAATCGCTGGAGGAAAAAGGACTTCTCCTTAGGGAAATTCACCACCGAGTGAAGAACAACCTGCAAATCATCATAAGTCTGTTCAACTTGCAATCCCATTATGTGGATGACAAAAAAGCCATGCAAGCATTGAAGGAAGGTCAGGATAGGATCAAATCGATGGCCTTGATTCATGAACGGTTCTATCAAAACGACGGTCTCTCCAAAATTGATTTCGACGAATACATCAAAAGGCTTGTGGAAAACCTATTTCTATCCTTTCAACTCAAACCCGAGAGAGTAAAATCCGTTGTAGAAGCTGATAAGATCTCTTTGGATATTGACACAGCTGTGCCTTGCGGATTAATTATAAACGAACTGGTTTCCAATTCATTAAAACATGCTTTTGGTGATGATGGGTCAGGAAATCTGTATGTTAGTCTGAAATACCTATCAAAGGATATGGTTAGATTGATTGTGAGTGATGATGGGGTTGGATTGCCTGCAGGTTTCGACATAGAAAAATACGATTCCTTAGGTATGCAACTGATTAGTGCGTTGTCCAGCCAACTAGAGGGCAAACTGAAATTATTGCCGGGCAAGGGTACCACCTTCGAACTAGACTTCAAGGTTCCCGACCACGGCTGATACTAAAAGAGTAGACCATCCAGACCCATTACCTTTTTACATGGGAAATGGTTATTTTTGACTAACAATAACCTCCAATTATGAGTAAAACAAGAATACTGGTCATCGAGGATGAATCCATAGTGGCAAAGGACATCCAAAACACCCTAATCAAATTGGGATATGATGTACCGGTAACAGCCTCCAATGCTGAGTCTGCATTCATGCGTTTAGATGAGGTGAATCCTGATTTGGTTTTTTTGGATGTCAAACTCAAGGGCGAAATCGATGGCATTCAAATTGCCGAGAGAATCCGAGACCACTACGAAATCCCTGTTATTTTCCTCACTTCCTTCGTTGACAAGGAGACCTTGGATAGGGCTAAAGTAACCGAGCCCTACGGTTATCTGGTGAAGCCCTTCAACGAACCCGATTTGCGTTCTACCGTTGAAATGGCACTTTACAAGTTTGCCAAAGACCAGGAGACACGCAATGAGAAAGACCGTTTTGAAAGTGCGCTCACCAATCTGGATGATGCCATCATTACTTTAGACACTGAATTCAAAATATCCTTTTTGAATCCAAAAGCTGAGGATTTGATCGGAAAGACTTTCGACCAAGCAGAGGGCATGGATCTTTTTGAAGTGCTTCAAATCACAGAAGCCAACGGCAACAGATTTGACCGAAACACCTTACACAGGCAAGCTGTGGCTGACAAAGCCTTGGATTTGGAGAATTCTGAAATCAAATTGCACAATGGCACCCCAGTTAAAACCGGAATCACTTGCTCTCCTGTAAAGGACGAAAAAGAAAATCTGGTAGGTTATGCCATGGTCTTCCGAAAATCTCAAGGCTCCGGCTCTGTTGTTTCGACACCTGAGAGCATGGGAAATGTGGTTATCCAAAACTCGTTTTTTGTTAAAAAAGGCTCCATGCTGGTCAAGGTCTTCATCGACAACATCAATTGGATACAAGCCATGGACAACTATGTGATTATTCAAACGGCTACCGACCAGTTCATCATCCACTCCACCATGAAGGATATTGAGATAAAGCTGCCCTCCGATAAATTCCTGAGGGTGCATAGATCCTATATCATCGCCGTTGATAAAATCAATGTACTCGATGAAAACACAGTATTGATTGGAGACAAGACCATACCTGTTGGAAAATCATACAAGGATGCATTCATGAATCGTCTGAATTTCCTCTAATTTTCGAACACCACCTCAAATTAAAAACCCCGCAGCTAACTGCGGGGTTTTTAATTTTATCGGAAATAATGATATTACTTCTTATCGTCTTTCACTTCTTCAAAGTCAACATCGGTAACATCGTTTGCATTTCCGCTTTCAGCGTTTGCGTTGCCTTGCTGTGCACCGCCTTGGGGTTGTTGCTCCTGAGCAGCCTTATACATTTCTTCGGAGGCTGCTTGCCATGCAGAATTGATTTCAGTCATGGCACTATCTATCGCCGAGATATCCCTCGACTTGTGGGCCTCTTTTAGACTTGCCAGCGCCTTTTCGATGGGCTCTTTTTTGTCGGCTGATAATTTATCGCCATACTCTTTAAGCTGTTTCTCTGTTTGAAAGATCATGGTATCGGCCTGATTGATTTTCTCAACCTCTTCCTTTGCTTTCTTGTCCGAATCAGCATTGGCTTCAGCCTCCTGTTTCATTTTCTTGATCTCCTCATCGGTAAGACCTGAAGAGGCCTCAATCCTGATGTTCTGCGACTTTCCTGTGGCTTTATCTTTCGCGGTAACGCTGAGAATTCCATTGGCATCAATATCGAAAGTAACCTCCACCTGTGGTGTTCCTCTTGGAGCAGGCGGAATGCCATCGAGATGGAATCTGCCGATGGTACGGTTATCTTTCGCCATGGGTCGCTCTCCTTGAAGGACATGAATTTCAACAGATGGTTGATTATCGGATGCCGTTGAGAACACTTCAGATTTACGAGTAGGTATGGTGGTATTGGACTCAATCAATTTGGTTGATACACCGCCAAGTGTTTCTATGCCGAGGGAGAGAGGAGTAACATCAAGCAAAAGCACATCCTTCACCTCGCCGGTAAGTACAGCACCTTGTATGGCAGCACCAACAGCTACTACCTCGTCTGGGTTTACTCCTTTAGATGGCTTCTTACCGAAGAACTTCTCCACCAGCTCTTGAATGGCAGGTATACGAGTAGAACCTCCAACTAGAATAACCTCATCCACTTCGTTTGGAGACATCTTGGCATCAGCCAAAGCCTTTTTACAAGGCTCCAGAGTACGCTGGATCAGCTTATCGGCCAACTGTTCGAATTTGGAACGGGTTAAGGATTTCACCAAGTGCTTTGGGATACCATCTACTGGCATTATATAAGGCAGATTGATTTCCGTTTGGCTGGAGCTGGATAGCTCAATCTTGGCTTTTTCTGCAGCCTCTTTCAATCGCTGCATAGCCATTGGGTCTTTGCGAAGGTCTAGACCTTCATCAGACTGAAACTCCGAAGCCAACCAATCGATGATGACCTGATCGAAATCGTCGCCTCCCAAATGAGTATCACCGTTCGTCGACTTCACTTCAAATACGCCGTCGCCTAGTTCAAGAACGGAAATATCGAAGGTACCACCACCCAAATCGAAAACGGCAACTTTGGTGTCTTTGTGGTTTTTATCGAGACCGTAAGCCAATGCAGCGGCGGTGGGCTCGTTGATGATACGAAGCACCTTAAGTCCGGCGATTTCTCCAGCCTCCTTGGTGGCTTGTCTTTGGCTATCGTTGAAATAAGCTGGAACGGTGACGACGGCTTCTGTTACTTCGTGACCCAAGTAATCCTCAGCTGTTTTCTTCATTTTTTGAAGCACCATGGCAGAGATCTCTTGCGGGGTGTAGTTTCGATCCCCTATCTTAACTCTAGCGGTGTTATTGTCGCCTTTAACTACTTGATATGGAACTCGTTTCACTTCTTCTGAGACCTTATCAAAGGACTCGCCCATAAACCTTTTGATGGAGTAAATGGTTTGAGTAGGGTTTGTAATAGCTTGGCGTTTAGCGGGATCACCAACTTTGCGTTCTCCGTCTTTGATGAATGCAACGATGGATGGTGTGGTACGACGACCTTCACTGTTAGGTATGACCACTGGTTCATTACCCTCCATTACAGCTACACAGGAGTTGGTGGTTCCGAGGTCGATTCCGATTACTTTTCTCATGATTATTGGATTTTGAAGGCATATGACAATCACCATGCCACCCGATTACACGGGCAATAATGTCATACTAAACTGGAAGCAAGTCAGTTCTTGAGCTGATATCTATGACAAAAAGTCTTTTTTTACAAAAATCCCAAGGAACCTGTATACTGCCCAAACCTTAATGAATCCAATGCACTTGGGTGCAATTCCTTGTTATAGCGAACGGAGGAACTTCTGCTTGAGAAAATCCCTAATCCATTTTGCACATTGGTATAAACTGGTGGTGTGGTCAATAAATTGGTATTAGGCTGATTGATCTCAATATAATTTGCAAGAAATTCCGAACCGAATGTTACGATAAAATCCATTTTCAATGCTCGTCTATCAAAACCCGGATTCGAAGATAATTTGAGAGCAATGTTCCTATAGAAATCCTCACCATTTATTATTCTTGTTTCCTCAGCATTAGATGAAAGGAAATCGGATGTGAGTGTCCTGTTTGGAAATACCCAATCAACATATTTCTCAACCGAATCTGTGACGGAATAAATCTCCCTGTAATGGAATCGGATTGTCAAGCCATAAATTCGTCCAGAGGGTGTAGTAGTATGACGAACAGTATAAGGATCCTGGTATGTTGCCCAGTTGATTTTTTCACTTAGGTTTGGCCTTGTGATAGTGATAGAATCAACCACCTGTGTTTCGGCAGTGATTTCGTTGCCAGTTTGAAGATTGCGTATAACTAATCGATACGTACTGCCTTTAGAAATTGTTTGTCCGCTTGTCCCATACAAATAATTTGGCGTTGTGGGAAATGCACCATCTGGCTTAGGGGGCGCCTCAAATCGAACCAGGCTGATAGGATTAACTAGGTTGTTGCCATTCAAACGGTACAATTTAACATCCAAGGCATCTTCTGGATAGTAAATGGAATCCGGATTTTGCGACATAATAAGTGCATTTCCTTCTCCCAAAAATGCCTTCTGAATCCTAACGGTTTGAGTACCCAATTTGGGGTCGAGAATACCATAAACGATACCCGTCTCCTTGTAGGGTGCGTTCAACTCTATTTCATTCTCACAGGATTGAAGTGTAAAACCCAAAACTGTGGCAGCGACGAGTACAATCAAAGCGTTTTTCATAACCCAAAAGTATGACTTTCTGTGCTCAAAATCCCTATTTTTGAGCAAATGCAAATGTCAGCCTACTTATTGAATGAGAAACTTCCATAAATTCTTGGTGATTTTACTTTTGTTTCCAAGCGTTTCGATTTCCCAAAGGGTTAACGAACGATTCGAACTTATGCTTTTCAGCGAGAATTTTGACGCTCCATCCGACAAATGGACTACGACCGCAGACAATGAGAACCTGTTTGTGGTTCAGGATGGCGAATACATCTTACAGAGAAAAAACGCCCAAAAGCCTTTTGTAATATTCGCTGAAATTGGTCAAGAAATTACCAATTGCCGAATTGTAAGCTCCATCAAATTAGATAAAACCATGGGTGCTTCCGCCTTTTCAGGGATAATATTCATGATACAGCCACAGTTGTCGGGTGGCTTTCTACTAGAAATTAACAAAAAACGGGAATATAGAATCCGACAAATCACATCAGGAACCTATCTGCCATTAACTGGGAATTCAAAAAACGAGGGTTGGACCAAAAGCACAGCCATCAATGAACCCGGACAAAGCAACATTGTGGAAATACGAACTTCCAATGGCACCTACGATCTGTACATCAATGAGGCATATCAAACGAGCTTTTACGAACCCGCATACAAATCAGGAAAAATTGCTCTGATCATTGGTCCCGATACCCGCACCCGTTTCGATTTTCTTTATGTTTTCGGCAAAGGTGGATCTGGCGATTCTTCATCAAAAGCTGAATCACCACGAGAGCCCGACACAGCCAACGGCTCAGAGGTTATACGCCTGGCTGAGTCTATCATCCAATTGAGAACCCAGATCAACGAGTTGAAAAGAGATAATGATGAATTGAAAAGAAACATCTCAGCACTACGCAGCAGCGAAAATGAAAAAAAGTCCGAACTCAAGTCCGTAGAAGAAGAAATCAAGCTGATGCAAGACCAAATTTCTTCCAAGGATGCCGAGATTGCCAAATTGACTGCAGAGAGAGATGA
>JBKCHO010000075.1:0-10507 GCA_046302815.1 Bacteroidota bacterium
CCTGTTTTTGGTACATATCAACTTCAAGGGGTGCCAAGCATGGAGCTGCAGATACCCACCTTCACTAGCAATGCCACTACCACCGATAGCTATGTTTGTTTTTCACTTCCTACCAACCTGACTCAAGACCGCTACTTACGAGCATTTGAGGTAGTGCCTGGTAATTCAGCAATCGTACACCATGTCATCGTAAATGTTGACACCACAGGTAACACCAGCAACAACTTATCTGGAAACTGCTTCAATGCACCCGGAGATTACAGTATTGGAGGTTATGCCCCTGGCGCCCCGCCCACGGTTGCTCCAGGACAAGCTCCCTTGAAATTGGGCATGCTTCTCAAGGCCGGCTCTAAAATTGTTTTGCAAATACATTATCCTGCGGGAAGTGCAGGCCAGCAAGACAGCACTAAAATCCGAATGTATTTTTATCCAGTCGGCACAACGGGCATTAGGCCCATACAGGCCGCAACGCCTCTGCAAAATTGGAATTTGGCCATTCCAGCCAACACCGTTACCCCCTACACTGCCACATTTCAAGCACTACCTGTGGCGGTTTCGGTTTTGGGAGTTTTCCCGCATTCGCATTTGCTTTGCAAAAGCATCGTCAACTATGCATGGCAGGGAGCCGATACCGTTAAATTGATAAAGATCAACAAATGGGATTTTGAGTGGCAAGGGTATTATTTTTACCGTCGTTTGGTGAAGATTCCAGCTGGGTACCAACTTTTTTCCCGGCATGTGTATGACAATACCTTACTGAACCCAAACAATCCGAACAATCCGCCACAGCTTGTTACTGCCGGGTTCTCCACCACTGATGAAATGCTATACGATGGGTTCCTTTTTACAACCTACTTGCCCGGCGATGAACTTATTGACATTTCAGCATTGCTGGCAGGGGACTCACTACTAGCCAACAGTACCTGGATTCCAGAAGGAGATTGGCCAAGTACGACTTCATTTTCAATAGCCTATCCAAACCCGTCCAACGACCGTTTCAACATTCGCATCATGGGCGAATATTGGGGCGGTGGATTATTGGAAATCACCGATTTATCAGGGCGAAAAGTAGATGAAATTGAGATCCCCGATCCATATCAAGGAAGCAGTACAGTGGAATGGAATCCCATGGAAAACACCTCAGGTCTTTACTTCTATAGAGCCGTAAAATCGGGGCAATCACCCTTATCGGGAAAATTGTTTTTCAGTAAAGACCGTTGAAAAGTCATTTTTCACAAGGCCATCGTTAAGGCTACCCACCTTAAGATTTGGTTAAATTTGTAGCTATTGATAGAAGGGTAGTTCCGGATTTCCTTATGTCCATCACATCCAACATTGTTCCACAGCATTACAAGGTCAGCAAGCCGGATCGAATCCGATTGAACGGACACAAACCATGTGTAGTTTGGTTCACAGGCCTTTCTGGATCTGGAAAAAGTACTTTGGCCAACGCCGTCGAACAGCAGCTTGCCAAAAACCGCATTCATACTTATGTGCTCGATGGCGATAACATCCGACACGGTCTCAACAACAATGTGGATTTTTCGGAAGAGGGTCGCAAAGAGAATATCCGTCGCATCGGGGAGGTCTCCAAGCTTTTTGTTGATGCCGGCGTGGTAGTTCTAACTGCATTTATTTCTCCGTTCAAAAATGACCGCCATGCGGTTCGATCCATGCTCCAGCAGGATGAGTTCATTGAAGTCTTCGTTGATTGCCCGTTGGAAGAATGTGAACGCCGCGATGTAAAGGGATTGTATAAAAAAGCTCGGGCTGGAGAAATTCCAAACTTCACCGGCATCAGTTCTCCTTTCGAAATTCCGGAGCAGCCGGAAATCACCGTTCACACTGCCGACACTACAGTGGAGGACGCTTGTTCGCAAATATCGAGTCGTGTGCTCAACCAAATACGATTATCCTAATGGTTCAATTCAATTTAAACCACCTTCGAATACTGGAATCTGAAGCCATTTATGTGCTTCGCGAAACAGCAGCACAATTCGAGCGTCCCGCGTTGCTATTCTCCGGTGGAAAGGATTCCATAGTGATGGTGCACCTTGCTCGAAAGGCATTCTTTCCTGCGCGCATTCCCTTTCCATTGGTACATATCGATACGGGGCACAATTTTCCTGAGACCATTGAGTTTCGTGATTGGCTGGTAGCCGAATCTGGAGCTCAACTGATTGTTGGTTCAGTTCAACATAGCATCGACAACGGTCGAGCCACGGAGGAAAAAGGATTCAATGCAAGTCGCAATTTGTTACAAACCGTAACGCTATTGGACACTATTGAACAACATAAGTTTGATGCATGTTTAGGTGGTGCCCGTCGCGACGAGGAAAAAGCCAGAGCAAAAGAAAGATTCTTCTCACACCGCGACGAGTTTGGACAATGGGATCCGAAAAACCAGCGTCCTGAACTTTGGAATTTATTGAATGGCAAAAAGCGCATGGGAGAACACTTCCGGATTTTCCCTCTTAGCAACTGGACTGAAATGGATATCTGGCAATACCTTGCATTGGAGGAATTGCGGATACCCACCATTTACTTCGCCCATGATCGTGAATGTGTCATGCGCGATGGCGTCATTCTAGCCACATCGGAATTCATTCCGCTCAAGCCCACTGAAAAACCAGAGATGATGCATGTGCGGTATCGCACCGTTGGCGACATGACCTGTACCGGTGCCGTACTATCTAATGCATCCACCCTTAGCGAAATCATCCAAGAGATTGCCGCATCGCGAGTAACAGAGCGCGGAACGAGAGCGGATGACAAACGATCGGAGACCGCCATGGAAGACCGAAAAAAACAAGGCTATTTCTAATCAACAAAAAACAGCAGCGTTGCCTATCAAAACGAACACATACATGGACATGGAGCTTCTGCGGTTCACCACCGCCGGAAGCGTAGACGATGGGAAGAGTACTCTTATCGGCAGGCTTTTATACGATAGCAAATCGATTTTCGAAGACCAGCTCGAAGCCGTAGAGAAAACCAGCAAGATGAAAGGATTTGAACATGTTGATCTAGCCTTGCTGACAGATGGACTTCGCGCCGAGCGTGAGCAAGGTATCACCATTGATGTAGCCTACCGATACTTCGCCACGCCGAAAAGGAAGTTCATCATTGCCGATACTCCTGGCCATATCCAATACACGAGAAACATGGTCACTGGAGCATCTACGGCCAACCTTGCCCTAATACTCGTAGATGCACGAAAAGGTATCGTAGAACAAACCAATCGCCATTCTTTTATTGCTTCTCTTTTACAGATACCGCATATCATTGTTTGCGTAAACAAGATGGATCTGGTGGATTACCGTCAAGATGTGTTTGAAGAAATCATGGCCAGTTACCGAAAGATGGCCACGCGACTTGATGTGAAAGATGTTCACTTCATTCCCATCAGTGCGTTGAATGGCGACAATGTGGTAGACAAATCGAACAATATGCCTTGGTACCAAGGGGCAACGCTGATGTATCTCCTGGACAACTTGCATATAAGCAGTGATGAGAATCATATCGACTGTCGATTCCCCATTCAATATGTTATACGACCTCAGTCCAAGGAACACCACGATTTCAGAGGTTATGCCGGTAGGATTTCCGGCGGTGTTTTCAAACCTGGCGATACTGTAAAGGTTCTTCCGTCTGGATTCACCGCGAAAATCCAGGAAATACATTCGCTGGGTAACTTGTCATTACAGGACACCATCGAAGAGGCGTTTTCACCGATGTCGGTTACTATGACATTAGACACAGATATCGATATTTCGAGAGGAGATATGTTAGTCCGGGAAAACAATGTGCCAACAGTATCACAAGACATTGACATGATGGTTTGTTGGATGGGTGAAAAACCTTTGGCTCCCGGAGGAAAGTATGCCATCAAACATACTACCCGAGATGCCCGATGTGTCATTAAAGACATCCGATATAAAATAGACATAGACACCCTGCACCGACATGAATCAGATAAGCATATCGGCATGAATGATATTGGGAGAATTCAAATCAGAACAACCGTTCCACTCTTCTTCGATAGCTACAGAAGGAACAGGATTACCGGTAGTGTTATTTTGATTGATGAAGCCACCAACGAAACCGTAGGTGCGGGAATGATTGTTTGAAACCGATCTGAAATATGAGCAGCTCCGTTGTGGAAGAATTGAATAAAACCCTGTTGTTGAAAACGGCTATCCGCGTTTCATTGAATGCTGGAAAAGCCATTATGGAAGTTTATGAAAGCGGAGATTTTGATGCCGTTCTCAAAAACGATTTGTCTCCGCTTTCAAGAGCCGACAAGGTTTCGCATGAAATAATCACATCCATGCTTGCGTTGACCAACATCCCTATCTTGAGTGAAGAGGATAGTGAAATTGAATATCATTTACGCAAAGAGTGGTCGCGATTCTGGTTAGTGGACCCACTCGATGGCACCAAAGAATTCTTGAACCGTAATGGGGATTTTACGGTGAACATCGCATTGATGGAACAAGGGCGCCCCGTCATGGGCGTTATTTTTGTCCCTGCCACATCTACCTTGTACTTTGGTGGAAGTGATTTAGGTGGATTTAAAATCCAGGACACCGCTGGCATTGAAAACCTATTGCACGATTTGGAATTGTTGAAATCAAATGCACAAACACTCCCTGGCGATCAAGAGACCAAAACCCTTACGGTGGTGGCGAGCAGATCACATGTCAATGAAGAGACCTCCTTTTTTGTTGATGAACTGCGCACTAGACACGGCGAGGTGGACTTTATCTCAAAAGGTAGCTCGCTGAAGATTTGCCTTGTGGCAGAGGGTGTGGCCGATGTATATCCAAGACTTGCTCCTACGATGGAATGGGACATTGCCGCTGGTGATGCTATCGCCTCCGCATCGGGTTGCAAACTGGTGAACCACCATACGGGCGAACCTTTGCACTACAACAAAGAGCATTTGGTTAATCCACACTTTGTGGTATACCGAAAAGGATTCCTCACCGAATGATCCATGCCATCAGGAAAAAACTCTCAGGCGATGCCTCATCGGCCGAAACCATCAAGGGAAGCGCATCCAATTTCCTAATCAGAATCGTTGGACTGATTGCAGGATATCTTTTCACGCTCTTCATTAGTCGCTTTTTCGGAGCAGGTGTACTAGGCGCACATACCATTTCAACTACCGTATTGATGATGTTCACCATCCCCGGAAGGTTGGGCATGGATCTGCACATTGTAAAAGCTTTTTCAACGGGAAGGTTGAATGGCCGTTGGGATCTCATTCATGAAATATACCGAAAAACCGTTCTGATAGGAACCGTTCTTGGGATTATCTTATCTGGGTTACTTTACTTTTCTTCGGAGTTTATCGCTGTACAATTATTCAATAAACCCTTCTTGGTGCCCTACCTGAAAGTAATTGCGTTTGCGGTTCTCCCGATGACCATGCGATTCATAAACTCGGAATGCTATCGAGGCTTCGGCATGAACCGACAATATGTTTACAGTCAGAATGTGAGCTATTTCCTATATGCATTAGTGATTTTAGGCGCATTGACCTTATTCAGTCAGAATCCGCTGCTGCCCAATATCGCATTTCTGATAAGCCTGTTTATTCTTGCTTCGAGTAGCACTTATTTGGTTTTTAAAAGGATTTGGAGAGAGACGAAACTTTATTCAAACGAATGGCCCGTGAAGAATTGGATCCGTTCATCTGCACCAATGATGATGGCTGGGTCTTTGCTTTTGATTTCAGGATGGATAAACACCATAGTGTTGGGGGCTTATGAAAGTGCTGAGGTGGTCGGAGTTTTTGCCGTCATTATCAAAGTAACCGCCTTTGCAAATTTCGTCCTACAAGCTGTAAATGGAATTGCTACGCCGAAATTCGCACAATTACATGGGGAGGGCGACCATGAAGGACTAAAATCCTATGTGACCAGTACTACTAAGATTATCTTTTGGGCATCACTTCCTCTGTTGTTGTTGTTGACTGCAGGAGGTTGGTTCTTGCTGGGACTTTTCGGAAAGGAATTCACGGAGGGTTATGCAGCATTACTCGTGGTGATGGGTGGTAAAACAATTGGAGTGCTTTGCGGATCGAATGGCAACTTACTCAACATGACCGGACATCAAGTGCCGTTCCGAAATATTATGGCTACTTCCACTATCATCAGCATAGTCGTCTGCATGATTCTCATTCCCTCTTATGGAATGATGGGAAGTGCCATTTCCACAGCCATTTTCATAGCTATTTGGAACCTGGCTTCCGTCATCTACATCAAGCGGAAGCTTGGCATCAAAACCTATTACATGCCTTTTTGATGCAAGACAACCATCCATATCTGATCATTGGGGGAAGCACCAAGTGCGGAACTACATCGCTATTCAATTACTTTGAATTCCATACTGAAGTATGTGCATGTTCGATGAAAGAATCGAGGTATTTTTTGGAACCTAAATACAAACTAATTGCTGCAAAGCGAGACCATAGTTCAATTACGGAATTTGGCCAGTTATTTAAGGATTGTAAACCTTCACAGGTTCGGATTGAGGCAACACCTGATTACTTATACTCGGCACATGCATTAAATCGTATTGCGAAAGAGTTACCAAATACTAAAATGGTTTTCATTTTACGAAAGCCAATAGGCAGACTGATGTCGTGGTTCCGATATTCAAAGCAACTCGGGCTTATTGATGCAACCGTTGGATTTGATGATTTTGTAGAGATGCAAAAAACAGCATATGATGCGCCTCAGCATTTGCGTTCGCTGGAACAAGGACTTTATTCTAATTATCTCGAAAAAGCAGCAGAGATACTTGGGAAAGATAAAATAATGATTTGTTTTTACGAGAATCTCGAGCGCGACCCTAAAGAACTATGTAAAAGAATTTGCTCTTTTGCAGGCTTGGATCACGCCTATTTCGAAAATTTTGAATTTGTTGTTTATAATAAATCCACTGCAGGCAGAGCTGGAATTGCAGCAAGAACTTTCCGAAAGTTAAAAAGATTGATTAAACCATTAAAGCAACGGTTGCCCTTGGTTGTCCGCAAAAGGCTTAAATTGGCATCATTGGCCATTGAGTCCACATTGAAAGGTGATTCAACTTCAACAGGCGGTTCCATACAAATGCAGCCGGAAACCGAATCATTTCTATCCGGATATTATGCTGACGAGTCGGATAAAATCCAAAGAATAACAGGTCTCATACCTCCTTGGAATAAATAAAATGAAGTTCAGGCTTACCTACATCATTTACTTCCTATTCTTCTTTGTGCCATTCGAGGTAATGGTGCTGAAACACCTTCCCGTATCTGACCGTGTTTACGGCATCCTGCTTTTCACCGTAGAAGTGATGATTTACATATTGGCTGGTATTGTACTTGTTAGATTCTTGATGGCTAAGCGAATTCCATCAGGTACTCCCATCGACAAGCCATTGCTCATTTTCATTGGTTATGCATTTGTTATCACTATCATCAATCAGGCACCTATTCTACAATCCTTCATCGGATTGCGCGTTCTGTTGCGATATGTTCCCTTGTTCTATGTGCTTTGCTTCATCCAAACCGGCGATCATTTTCCAAGAACTATTTTCCGAGGTTTTCTAGTGGTAATTGCTATCCAAGGTGCTATTGCGGTTTGGCAACACTACTTCGGCATCAATCCTTTTTGGTATCCAAGAGCAAGTGAATTGGAGATTGGTGGCAAACAATTTTCTTTCAAGCTCCTCAATACTTCATTCAGCGGAGGACGCGAGATGGGTGCCGGCATTGGAACCTTTGGAGACTCCGTTTTCCTAGCTTTGTTTTTGGTGATTTCCTTTTGCATCCTAATTTCGGCGCTACAAAAAGTAAATACCATAACCCATCAGATGCGATGGACTGTTTTAGCGTTGACCGCGCTGGCAGCATCAACTTTGTTCTTTACCTACTCTCGCGGCTCGGTTTTAGTGGCATTGTCTTCCATTCCAATCATTCTTTACTTCTCTGGTGGTCGTAAAAAACTGATTGTGTACCTAACAGTGGGCTTGATCGTGCTATCGCCGGTAGTACTATACGGTGTACTTGGAAGTTCGAATCAGGGTCCCGGCTATATCAATCCAAAAATCAGATATACCGATCCGATTTCAAATATACTTGCGGTTTTTACCAGCAGCTATGTGGAGAACACCATGCAGTTCTCGCGGGGCGCGATTCTTACTGAAATCGGAGGGGAGTTGGTTAGTACCTTCAAGATCTTGGGATATAGTCCTGCGCAAGAATTCGCACTTGAAAAAGCCGCCGCCAAGCTCTTTGGATCAAACATGCCTATCAACAATCTGCCCATCATCAACGATGTTTATTGGGTAGCTTTCATCATATATTATGGGATACTCGGCCTTTTCATTTTTTGGTTCATATTATTCAGGCTTTTGAAAGGAGCACTATATGTGTATCGAAACACACCGGATACCTATTTGCGCATTTTTGCCTTGGCTTTTGTTGCCATCGTGTTATTGGCAATTCCATACTCATTTATCCTAAGAACCTTTGTATTTAGGTCATTCGGTTTCTACTTTTGGCTTATTGCCGGACTCGTCTTCGCTGAATGGAGGCGATTAAAGGCCATTGAAAAACTAGAAGCTAAGACTGCGTAGTGAAGGTCCTGTTGGTTCATAAATTCTGGAAAAGGGTTGGGGGTGCCGAGGTGTATTTCCAAGACACGGCGCGTATTCTAAGGAGCAAAGGCCATGATGTGCACATCTACACCACCGAATTTGAAGCCGATGGTGCAAAGGATGTATATCCTCGGGATGAGAAAGTCCATTTCGGTGAATCATTTGACTACCTTCAAGGAGGTGTGTTAAAACGGATTTCGAACATTCCCAAAATCATTTACTCCCAAAAAAACAAAGAAGAATTCCGGAGCCTGCTTCGAGATATCAAACCGGATGTGGTTCATGTGTTCGCCATTTATGTAACAATTACTCCAAGTATACTTGATGCATGCAGAGAGGAGGGTATACCTGTTGTGATGTCTTGTAATGATTATAAGCACATCTGTCCAAACTACCGGCTTTTTCATCATGGTCGGATCTGTGAAGATTGTAAGGGCGGAAAGTTTTTCAATGCCTTGCTGAACAATTGTTGTAAGCATTCCATTGCAGTGAGCGCTATCAGCATGGTAGAGGCCTATGTTCATGACATGAAGAATGTTTGGAGAGGCAATATTCATACCTTTCTTTTTGAAAGCCGTTTCATGATGAACAAGACCGAGGAGTTTTGGGGAAAGGGAAAGGCTCAACTAAAATTTTTGGGAAAGCCGTTCAACGCAACCTTTTGGAAAGCCGAATACAAAGACGATGGTTATATACTTTATCTGGGAAGGCTATCCGATGAAAAAGGCGTTGACATACTCCTTAAAGCCATGAAGCAAATACCCAATGCGAAATTGATAATTGCCGGTGATGGTGGTTACCGAGCTTTTCTAGAGTCGATGAAACGAGATGAGGACATCAATAATGTTGAGTTCGTTGGATCGAAGTTTGGTGATGAGCTTGAGAAGCTGTTTGCAGGATGTAGGTTTGTGGTCGTACCAAGCATTTGGCATGAAAACTTCCCTTATGTGATGATGGAGGCCTTTGCTCGGGGCAAAGCCGTGGTTGGTTCCGACAAAGGTGGTATTCCCGAATATATAGATGAGGGCAAAACAGGGTTTGTTTTCCCATCACACGACAGTGAAACACTTTCTAAAATCATTATGAAACTTTGGAGCCAGCCCGACCTTGCAATGGAAATGGGTCGAAACGCCAAGGCCTATGCCGACACTAATTTCAATGATACCACATTCTACAACAGATTGTTGGAAATTTACCAAGATGCAACTGGTGCACCGTCTTGATTTTTAGTATTTTTAGGTCGGTTGTTCCCAGCCTAACAGGGAATAACGCTTAAGATATGATAGCACAGCTGAGCCGCAATTACTTAAAGGCCCGTCCAGGAAAACTAATTCCACGATTATACGCTTACTTCCTTGTTGAAGGTCGACCTGCCACCACCAAAGGCCGCTGGTTCAACAAACTCACCTTTGCCTTTTTGCGAAGTGCTGCCAAAACAGAATCCGGAAATGAGGCCGAATCACCTCTTTTCATTACTGGTACAGGTAGAAGTGGCTCTACCATTCTGGGAATGACCCTTTCATTGCATCCTGATGTTTTGCTGTTGAATGAACCAAAGGCCCTATGGTATTTGGCGAACAAACAAGATGACATTATCGGCAGTTACAGTCGAAACGGCGGAAGATATGTCATGAGTGGCAAAGATCTAATCGATGGATGTGCTCAATTCATCAAAGGGGTGTATTCTAAATCCCTCCGACTTACCGGATCCAAGAAAATCGTCGACAAATATCCAGAAATGTTATTTCGTACAGATTATCTGAGCGGTATTTTCGAGAACCCGAAATTTGTTTTTTTAACCAGGAATGCTGCTGACACCATTTCATCGACTTTTAAATGGTCGCAAACCCATGGC
>JBKCHO010000076.1:0-29165 GCA_046302815.1 Bacteroidota bacterium
ATATAAATGAGGGCTAGTTGGATATTTATGAGCGATTGAGTTTATGTGATTCATAATCTCTTTCATAAATAAGCTGGATTAAACTGAATTTAAATCAAAACTTATAATTTGATGAAAGTTTTCAGATTCTTTTAAAAATTCCATTAGATCAATCCTTGATTTTTGCAATATCAGATTCTCCCTGCTCTTTTGAGACAATTGTCATTTCCGGCCTACCTACAAATGCTCCCATGACAATGCCACACTTAAGATAATAGGATTGACCTGGTTCAATAAAAATCTGAATCGTTTTTTTCTTTTCGGTCTTTGCCCAAAGTTCAATTACACCCTCTTCGTCAATATTGATCTGATATTTTGAGTTATTCCTAACTCTGCAAATAACCTTATCACCCTTATAAAGATCATAGCCAACTGCTGCGCCAATAAAAGCGCCAGGCCGATATATAAACAAAGTAGCAGGTCTTGATTCTTTTTTCACATGGTTGATCTGGGGCACAGCACCATTCTGCAGGATTGAGTCAACAGAAGTGTTTTGAAGCAATGAATCTTTAGTATTTGATATTGAATCATTAGATTGAGCTTGGGCGGAATTGGTTAGAAGTATCAATGCACCCAGCAAAAGGTGTTTAAAATTCATTATTGACATTTTTGATTAGCAAGATGATATTAATTTATGCGGTCATTAAAAAATTGATGATTTCTACTTGTAATTAAATTAACTCGAAATTAGTTGCTGCAATAAGGGTGGTTATTGATAATTGTCATATCAAACTGAATTTCATCCCGATGATTCAACGCCAAATAAACCTTTTGAAATAAAAGCCTCTTAATATATGTATTGATTATTTTCGCGTTGGACTAAACAGACCAACTTACCATGTATACCACCCTCCAACCCGTTTTGCAGCAAGAGCTCAAAGACATTGAAGCTGCAGGTTTGTATAAAAAGGAACGAGTCATCGTTACTCCTCAGGGAGCAGACATAAAACTTGCAGATGGCAAAGAGGTTATCAACTTCTGCGCCAACAACTACTTGGGATTGTCATCTCACCCAAGGGTTGTGGAAGCGGCTAAACATTCCATAGATACTCACGGATACGGGATGTCATCCGTTAGATTTATTTGTGGAACCCAAGACATACATAAGGATTTAGAGCAAAAAATTGCCGGATTCCTGGGAACTGAAGACACTATATTGTACGCTGCGGCTTTCGATGCCAATGGTGGTGTTTTTGAACCCTTGTTCAACGATCAGGATGCCATTATCTCGGATGAGCTGAACCATGCTTCCATTATTGATGGAGTGCGACTATGCAAGGCCCAACGATTCCGATACAAGCACAATGACATGGTTGATTTGGAAACGCAGTTGCAAGCAACCACTCAAATGCGACACCGGATCATTGTAACAGACGGAGTATTCTCAATGGACGGAACCATTGCCCAATTGGATAAGATCTGTGAGCTTGCCGATAAATATCAGGCTTTGATCATGATTGACGAATGTCATGCATCGGGTTTCATGGGCAAGACCGGTCGCGGCACACATGAACATCACAATGTGATGGGCAGGATCGATATCATTACGGGAACCCTCGGAAAAGCATTAGGAGGTGCCTTGGGAGGCTTTACCTCCGGTCGTAAGGAAATAATTGAAATCCTGCGCCAGCGTTCGAGGCCCTACTTGTTTTCAAATTCTTTGGCTCCTTCCATAGTTGGAGCATCCATAGCTGTATTAGATTTACTTAGCAACACCACAGACCTTCGCGATAATTTGTGGAATAACACGGCTTACTTCCGGGAAAAAATGGTTGCCGCAGGATTCGATATCAAACCGGGCTCCCACCCCATTGTTCCAATCATGCTGTACGAAGCAAAGCTAGCTCAGGAATTCGCTGCTAAACTTCTTGATGAAGGTATTTATGTAATCGGTTTTTTCTATCCTGTAGTCGCCAAAGGCAATGCACGCATTCGAGTTCAAATTTCGGCAGGGCATGAAAAGCATCACCTTGACAAAGCCATAACCTCATTCATCAAAGTAGGAAAAGAATTAGGGGTTTTGAAATGATTTTTTTTACATCGTTCATTGTTGACTTAATCATATGAATTAAGTTGGGGTAAATGAATTAATAAATCCATTTCAGAAATGTGTTCTAATTTATTAAAACAATTTTAGATTTTTTTCTTTGTTCTTAATAATAAATCATCTGGGGCAAAATAGAATTTTACCCCAGATGAACTTTTATAATTATTTCTTTTCCATTGACTCAACAAGTCCTTGAAGCGTATTCGAAATTCGTACTCCTGGTAGTTTTACGGGTGCGCCTACCTGAGCCATAAAGCTTCCTTGAACTTCTCCAACCTTGTATGTTGTAAATCCGATTCGATATAATCCAACTGTTAAAGCCTTTAATGGATCACTTACCTCACTGGTTATGCGTAACAATGAATTATATTTATTACCAGATGGTTGTGCAGGCATTTCACCGGAATCATCATTCTGTTGAATAGAAACCCAATTAGCGGATTTACCTTTTGGCAAAACATCCTCTAATGAAACAATACCTTGAGCCTTCTCAAATGAAATCCAAGTATCAAAATAGCTAGATTTGTCAGAGCCCTTTTCAGTGTATAAAGCAGTAACAACATCTGTTGGCTCAGGCTTCATATTGTCAGGAACGGGGGATATCATACGAACCCCTATTTCTGGAGCTACTGCTGGCACCCAAACATATAAGTAATAATACTTTTTACCGTTTCGTTCCTCATCAGGAGCTGAACCTGGGTTGACAAATCCAAAATAAGAAATCACATCAGTATATGGAACACGAATTTCCTTTCCCATAACCGATTTTTTTCCCAAGTCAGCAGCGAACTTATCTAGTTTTTGTGCTAAAGCAGTTGAACCAATTAAACATACAATTGCACAGGCAAATAAAAATCCCTTTTTTTTCATTTGTTTTTTGTGTTAATGATTTTAATAAATATGATAGTTCCGTTTTTTAAAGTGGGTTCTGGACTCCACTTATATCGATATTAAAGGTTGTATTCACAAACAACAATAACCTGCCTGCGGTTGTCGGCTTTATTAATTAATCAATATATTAATTCATGAAAATCATTTCAATTGTCAGATTTAGACAACAACATGGATTCAATATCAACGAAACTAAATAAAATATTTAATTAAAAAATATGCTAAAATAAAATCGCCAGGAAAATAAACCGTTAAAATGACCTTTAACAAAAGCCAAAAATATAGGTGCTTTGACACCAATTGACATTGACTTTCATGAAAAATAAACAGATGCTCAAATATTTCCCAAGAACCTGATAATCTGCAAAATAGAAATCCATATTGAATTTATAGCAACCTTTTTAAAAACAATTCGTATCAAATCCCTGAACATATTTATGATTCGAAGGCTATTTTGACTTTGCAACTCTAACCGTGGACTACTGAATATGGCACAATCCATCAGACACATAACACTAATGCATATCATGGTTTTCTTTTTTATTGGCCAAGGAATTTGCCAATCAACTGTAGTATCAAAGGATGACAAGTATACCGATATACTTGCCGGCGTCACATTCAACTTCATTATATCAAACTTGAATGATTCCATTAAAGTGAAGTTTGAAACAAACGAGACTCTAGCAGGAAAAAAGATTGCTGTAACCAAAAGTTACAACGGGTCTTATTTTGCCCCTATTTTCGAAGAGTCAATAAGCCCAAACAATACAATTTCTTTTGTGAGCTCCAAAAGCACGGATAAGTCGGTTTTTTACAAACTGTACTTGATTGACCCCGTAAGCGGAATCAAAACAGATTCTTCCAAGATAATTACAGCCTTGGGTGGCAACAAACTAAAATGTTCCATATATCAGTCAAAAACCGATGGAGAGATTCTTGCCGATTTGGACGAATCCCTAATGGGACACCTTCCACGAGTAATAGTTACTGATGCTACAACAGGTGAAGTAGTCTTATCCAAGGTTACAAAAGAAGTCGACAAATCAGAAAGGTTCAAAGTGTTATCCGGTAAGGATAAGCTTGGTCCGGGAACTTATAATGTGAGTTTGGCCTTCAAAAAGGAGACATTTTCCCAAAAGCTGATTGTCAAATAGGATTTCAAATTCTAACCAAATTCCTTTTTTGACTAATTTCGGGGACTGTCATTCGTTTTCAAGTCCTTGGAAAATCAAAAATCTCTATCTGATTCGTTTTTCGATATCATCGTAGTGGGTGGTGGGATCGTAGGTCTTGCATCTGCTTACAAGATAAATTTTCGCTACCCCTCACTCCGTATTCTTGTATTGGAAAAAGAAAAGGAAGTTGCTGCACACCAAACTGGTCACAACTCAGGAGTAATTCATTCGGGACTTTACTATAAGCCCGGCAGCTACAAGGCAAAGAACTGCGTTGATGGTAGGCGCGAACTGGTTTCATTTGCCAAAGAACATAAGGTTGCCCATGATATTTGTGGTAAAATCGTAGTTGCCACAAAAGAATCCGAACTACCCCACCTCAACAAGGTGTTTGGAAACGGTATTCAAAATGGAGTCGAAGGCATTCGAAAAATAACCGCCGACGAGATTCGTGAAATCGAACCATACTGCACAGGCATCGAAGGCATTCTTGTTCCTTGCACAGGCATTATTGACTACGCAGAGGTAGCCCGAACCTATGTAAGACTGATTGAAGAAAAATTTGAAGGAAGCAAAGTCTTTACTGAACATGAGGTTATCGACTTCGGACACGCTGATGGAAAGATGACTGTCAGAACAAACAATGGCGACTATCACTCCAAGCATGTAATATGTTGCACTGGCCTGCATTCGGATCGGATTGCCAAAAAGGAAGGTGTCGCACCGGGAATGCAAATCGTTGGCTTCAGAGGCGACTACTACGACCTTTCTGAAAAGGGGATGTCAAAGGTGCGTAACTTGATATACCCTGTACCAAATCCGCAATTCCCATTCCTGGGTGTTCATTTTACAAGAATGATACAAGGTGGTGTTGAATGTGGTCCAAATGCTGTATTTACATTCAAGCGCGAGGGTTATGGAAAAACGGATTTCAATTTGAGGGATACGGTAGAGGCTCTCACCTACAAAGGCACTTGGAAACTATTCTATAAACATTGGCGCTTTGGATTAGACGAATACAGAAGGGCCTTTTCCAAGCGACTTTTCCTCAACCGACTTCGTCATTTGATTCCATCACTTGAAATGGATGACCTTGTTCCTGGTCGAGCCGGTGTGCGCGCCATGGCCTTGGATCCTGATGGCGATATGATTGATGATTTTAAAATAGTTGAACACGGAAACGCACTCCATGTACTAAACGCTCCTTCACCAGCAGCAACGGCATCCCTCGCCATCGGTACAGCCATTTGCGAAATGGCCACAGAGCAATTCAAACTCTCCTGATTAATAAAGTTGTCGCACCCGAACAGTGTTGCGAACTTTAGATAAGGCCTCCAATACCTTGGAAGAGGTTCGGCGATCTACATCCACAACCACATATCCTATATCAGCGTTGGTTTTGAGATACTGACCCACGATGTTTACTTTCATAGAGGAGAGCAATCCATTGATGTCAGAAAGTACGCCAGGCACATTTTTATGGATGTGTAACAAACGATGTGCATCATGTTGAACAGGAAGGCTCAATGCAGGAATGGACAAGGAGCCAGTTGTAGAACCAGTTTCTAAAAAGCTGATCAACTTGGATGCCACATCAGCACCAATACTCTCTTGTGCTTCTGCAGTGGATCCCCCTATGTGTGGAGTCAGCACCACATTAGGCATACCTTGGAATATCGATGAAAATGGATCTTTGTTGGATTGGGGCTCCTTCTCAAATACATCAACAGCCAATGAAGCCAGGTATCCACTTTTCAACGCTGCCGCGACAGCATTGGAATCCATCACATCGCCCCTACTCAAATTAATTAATACAGCCCCCCTTTTCATTTTACGAATGGCAGCAGCGTTTATCAAGTTTCTGGTAGATGCAGCTCCTGGAACATGTAAAGTAACTATGTCCGATTGCTTTAGCAACTGGTCAAGAGATGCTGCTTTGCGGGCATTACCCAACGAAAGCTTGGGCTCAACATCATGGAATAGCACTTGCATACCCAAGCTTTCGGCTAGCACCGAGACTTGAGAACCGATATGCCCATAACCCAAAATTCCAAGCGTTTTTCCGCGCACCTCATGGCATCCGTCTGCCGATTTATCCCATTTACCGGCATGCATATAAGTGTTCTTTTCTGGGATGCGACGCATCAATGTGAGGCAGTGGCCTATGACCATCTCGGCTACAGATCTGGTATTCGAATAGGGCGAATTAAAGATCGCAACACCTTTGTCGATGGCCTGAACCATATCAATCTGATTGGTGCCGATACAAAAGGCACCAGCTGCAATCAGCTTGGGAGCCGATTGTATGACAGCAGCGGACAATTGTGTTTTAGACCTTATACCAAGCAAATGAACCTGCTTGATTTTTGCAATCAATTCTTTTTCGGCAAGAGCGCCCTTCAATGCCTCCACATTTCTGTATCCAGCATCTTTGAACATCTTCACAGCCGTTGGATGTACCCCTTCCAAAAGCAAGATGTTGATTTTGTCTTTCGGGTAAGATGTATTGGATTGCATGGGAAAGTGAATTGTATATTGTTAAAATTAATTCAGGCAAAAATCATAGTTTGATTCACAAAAATAAATGTTGAGGAGGATACATTTAGCGGAGCAAATGATTGTTGAGTCAGATTAGGTTCCTACCCATAACATAATCATCATTCACCTCATTGCCTATGACAAATTGTTTTACTCCAATTATTTCAAACCCGAACGCCCTGTAAAAATCAATGGCTCTTTTATTCTCTTGCCATACACCAAGCCACATATACTCGTAACCCTCCGACTTGGCAATTTGAATCGACTCAATCATCAAGGTTTTACCAACCTTTTTACCGACATAAGCTCCAAGCGCGTAGATACGCTCCATCTGGATTTGGCGTTTAGCTGAATCCGCTTGGGATGTTTTACTGCCTCGTACCAATTTGGCGTAGCCTACAGGATCACCCTGATAATAGGCCGTCAGGTAAATCACTGCCGGGTCTTCCAACTGCGACTTTATTCGATCCTGATGGAAAGATAAGTCCAAATAAGCCTTCATATCAGTTGGGTCGTTGAATTGACCAAAGGCCTCTTGAAAGGCCCTACGACCTAGTAGGGCCAACAACTGCGAGTCGGATACTGATGCCTTTTTAACCTCAATCACGATTCAAATATACTGTTTTTCAATTGCTTAATAAAACGGATAGAAAGTATGAAGTTCAACGATTCTAGGGGCAAATTGCTTATTTTTGGAATCGAGCGGGTCGGGATTCGGAACATAGGCCACCCCGAAGATGATTTGCCGCTTTTTTGTTTCGGAATCTTTAATTGAAATTACTTTATAAACACTTACCAAACCCAATCCCTTTTACAACATGAACTTCAGATGGGTGCGTAAACCTCAGGCCGACCAAGAACTGGTACAAAATCTGGCCAACCAATTGAATATCCATCACGCCTTGGCGCAGCTTTTAATTCAGCGCGGGCATGATACTTTCGACAAAGCGCGTGTCTTTTTCAAGCCCAGCCTCGATATGCTTCACGATCCTTTCCTGATGAAGGACATGGACCTTGCCGTTGATCGGGTTAACAAGGCGATATCTCGTGAGGAAAAGATATTGGTTTACGGCGATTACGATGTGGATGGCACAACAGCTGTGGCACTTGTTTACACCTATCTGCGCAACAGATACAAACATGTTGACTTTTACATTCCAGACCGATATGCCGAAGGATATGGCATATCAAACAAAGGAATTGATTGGGCAGCTGAAAATGGATTCAAACTGATCATTGCATTGGATTGCGGCATCAAATCCATAGATAAAATCGAATATGCCAAATCCAAAGGGATTGATTTTATTATTTGCGATCATCATCGACCAGGCAACGAACTCCCTCAGGCTGTTGCCGTGTTGGATGCCAAAAGAAACGATTGCCCATACCCTTACAAAGAGCTTTCGGGATGTGGCGTAGGATTTAAACTCATTCAGGCGTTGTCGATTCGTAACGACCAAGATATAGACGAACTGAAAGACTATCTGGATTTGGTTGCCATCAGTATCGCTGCCGACATCGTTCCAATCACTGGAGAGAACCGCGTGCTGGCCTATTTCGGATTGCAATCCATCAATAACAAGCCACGACCCGGTATACAAGCAATCCTTGATTTGAGTGGATTCAAAGGAGAGATTTCAGTAAGTGAAGTGGTTTTTACCATTGCACCCAGAATCAATGCAGCAGGCAGAATCGAAAGTGGTCGCCAAGCCGTAGAATTGCTTATTGCGCAAAATGATCAGGAGGCCGCGCGACATGGCCAGGCAATTGATGTTAATAACACCAAACGAAAAGGCTTGAATGAGTCTATCACCAAAGATGCCCTCAGCCTCATCGAAAAAGATGCGGGCTTCCTGGGTCGCAAATCAACCGTGTTATTCAATCCCGATTGGCACAAAGGTGTCATAGGTATTGTTGCATCAAAACTAACTGATGAATTTTATAGACCCACTGTCATCCTAACCGAATCCAATGGCATGGTTTCGGGATCGGCTCGTAGCGTCAAGGATTTTGATGTTTATAATGCAATTGAGCAATGTAGCGACCTACTTGAGCAGTTTGGAGGACACATGTATGCAGCGGGTCTCACCTTGAAGCCTGAAAATGTGGAGTCATTCAAGACTCGTTTCGAGGAAGTGGTTCGCTCCAGCATCGAGGACAGGATGCTCACTCGTGAAATCGAAATTGACGATCTGATTCATTTGGATGAATTGACACCGAAGTTCTATTCTGTACTGAAGCAATTCGCCCCATTCGGCCCGGGCAACATGTCGCCCATATTCGTTTCAGAGAATGTGGTTGATAAAGGCTCTGCAAGGATTGTGGGAAACAACCATCTTAAATTGGCAGTGAAACACCATCGTGCCGGCAATGCCATTTTCGATGGAATTGCATTCCAATTGGGAAAACATTACGATGGCATCGCTTCCAAAAGACCTTTCCATATTTGCTTTCATTTGGAAGAAAACAATTTCAGGGGGCGCACCAACTTGCAATTGAACATCAAAGATATTTCATTCGTAGATTGATCAACCGGCTCGCTTGCCATTGTGATTGATCATCTGCATCCGAAGGCCTTGAGGCAACACTTTAAGGATATGGATGAATTCTCCAGCAACCATATGCCTCGACAATACCCTGAAAACCGCTTTCACAGCGAGCTCCACCTCCTCTTCATTTGAAAAATCGCGCCAAGCCGACCGATCATCCTCCTTCACTACTTCGGAAAGGAAATCGGCTATTCGACTAGAAGATTTTTCTTCGGATGGCAATTTCCATCCATCAGCATAAACCGATTTCAATGCCATCGGTAGCTGTGCCATAAGCGAAAACGAGTCCGCCAAGGGTAGGTGATTTCGCAATGCACGAAATACACATCGGGTCATCCGACCAGCACGATCAATGTCGGATGTAGGAAGTTCATGAGCCACTTCATCAATGAATTCGTGACCCTTGCGGGCATAAGCATAAAATTGAAGCGACATGAGGAACTGGCATTCCCCACAAAAGTAATTTCATCAGAAAAATGCGGAAATGACTTTTGTCATGTTCCATGTTGGGAAAAAACCAATCTATTTCAAAAGCTCTCTGGCAATTACGAGCTTTTGGATTTCGGATGTCCCCTCGCCTATGGTGCAGAGCTTGGAGTCGCGATAGAACTTTTCAACTGGAAAATCCTTGGTGTAGCCGTAACCTCCGAATATCTGAACCGCCTCTGTAGAAACACGAACTGCAACCTCGGAAGCGTGATACTTCGCAAACGCAGACTGCTTTGTAACTTTTTGTCCACGGTTTTTCAAATCTGCAGCCTGCATAGTGAGCAGCTCAGCGGCCTCAATTTGTGCAGCCATGTCGGCAAGCTTAAAGCTGATGGCTTGAAAGTCGAAGATAGGCTTGCCAAACTGTTGTCGCTCCTGCGAATATTTTAGAGCAGCTTCAAATGCACCTTTGGCGATACCCAATGACAGGGCAGCGATAGAGATTCGTCCTCCATCCAGGATCTTCATGGCTTGCACAAAACCTTCTCCAATTTGACCGAGCACTTGGCTTTTATGAATACGACACTCTTCGAAAATCAATTCGGCTGTTTCGGAGGCACGCATTCCAAGCTTATTCTCTTTTTTTCCTGCCTTGAATCCAGGTGTTCCGCGCTCAACGATAAACGCAGTGATTCCTTTGCTATCGAGTAGATCACCTGTGCGAGCCAAAACAACAGCAATATCACCGCTTTTGCCATGTGTAATCCAATTCTTGGTTCCATTGATGACCCAATGGTCTCCGTCTTGTTTGGCCACACACTGCATTCGCATGGCATCACTACCGGTGTTGGCTTCGGTAAGACCCCACGCCCCGATGTGTTGTGCGGTGGCTAGCTTGGGCAAGTATTTTTGTTTTTGCTCTTCGTTGCCGAATTGCAAAATATGCCCTGTGCATAACGAGTTATGTGCAGCTACAGAAAGACCTATGGATCCACAAACCTTAGCGATTTCGGAAATAGCGGTTACATACTCGAAATAACCCAACCCTGCACCCCCGTAATTTTCGGGCACCAAAACACCCATCAAACCCAATTCACCCAGTTGTTTAAACACGGGCACAGGAAACTCCTGGGATTCGTCCCAATCCATGAAGTGTGGCCGTATGTTCTTTGCGGCAAAATCGCGAACGGTTTGGGCAATCAATTGCTGGTTCTCGCTGGTCTTGAAATGCATGGGGTGCTGTATTACAGTAATTTGCTTGTGAAGTTGAAGAAATCAACCGTTCCACGAAATTATTCAAAGGTCAGGTAAGGTGCAAGTTTATCAAGTGTTATGGCGTCGATAAGTACCACCTTCTTCAAGTCCTCTATGGATCTGAATGGTCCGTGTTGTTTCTTGTATTGTGTAACAGCTTCCGAAGCCTTTCTGTTCAGATAGGGGTGTCGTAATGTATCGGCATTCATATTCAATTTTCGGATCTCAAAAGGACCAAGCCTCATCCTGGGCAGCAACTCATTGAAGAGGGTTGAGTCTATAGTATAGACCTCCAGCAGTTGATTCAGATAGACAAAACCGCCTAATGATTCTCTGTACCTTACAATCATGCGAGCTCTGCCAGGACCAATGCCTTTGAGCTTGCAAAGCTCTGTAGAATCGGCCCGATTAATGTCTACAAAGGATAAGGTATTCTGCCTGGTATTTTTATGGGTATCGGTATTGATATCGGCTTCTTCTTGCTGTTTTATGGAAACAAAAGGTTCTAATCTCTCACAAATCGCTTTATCCAAAGCATACATTTTTGAAAGATCCTCTTTCTTCCGGAACCGCCCACCTTTGGCAACATAGTTCAAAATGGATTGCGCTTGTTTATCAGACAAACCTAAAAGCATCCACTCATCCTTACTACAAGTGTTAGGATCGAATTGAAAAAGCTCCCCCGTTGACTTAGATTCCGCATAGGATTTTTTGAATGTCTTTGATTGGGAATCGTCTAGCCCAAAATGTTGAAACTCGATTGATAAGGGTCTAGGTGGCTGCGACAAATGATGGTATCGCATACCAAACAAGACCAATATCTCCGTGAAAATAATAATGAGTAAAACCAACAAGCCTCGACGCTCGCGGGTGGTCAATGACAAATAGGACCGGAGCAACCGGCGGATATTTCTGAAAAGCATGGTGTGAAAAGCATGAGGTTAAGAAATGGTTTCAATCCGTCAATCGTCGTCGTTTTCGGAGAAGGAATCCGGTTCCGGCTTTTTGGGCGCAGTTAAAACCAGATAGAAGAAATAGGCGGTGATTACGGTCACAACCAACATGACCGACGACATGAGTATCAATGCGGATGTGTTCATCAGTGTATTCTCCCTTCTTTTTTGCGTTTTTGATATGCGATGGAAACAAGTACGGAAATAAAGACGAATAACAGGATGAGCATGATCCTTGCGAAATTCATGAACATCTTTTTCTCCTCAAGCGCTGCTATTTCGACAGGATCGTTGGAGGCTGCGATTTGAGCGTCAATACCCGCGTGTGTGATTTGCTTGATGATGGACGAGTTATCAAGCACCCAGCCATTTTGAATGGCACCAACCCAATCGTTATCGACGGGTTTGATTAATGCGCCCATGAAAACGAAGAAAAGTAGGAACGGTGTAACCCATTTGATAATGAAACGGAAAAACGTAGGGATGACGATGTCGCCTCCCCGATTGATCTCCTTCCAGCCTTTGTCCATTCCGAAAATCCAAGCGAACAGGACCGTCTCCGCCAAGGCGAAAAATACCAGTGCAACCGTGCCCGCCCAATTATCATATTCGTCAAACACCCCTTGTTGATAGAAGAAAACCGTCGGTAATCCCATGATCAGGGTGATCAATCCGAAAGACCATGCACCTTTCTTTTGACTCCATTTGAATTCATCACGCATGAATCCCATCCATGGCGTTCCCATGGCCAGTGATGATGTGATACCTGCGAAGAAGAGCAGTCCGAACCACATCACTCCCGCCAAGACGGAAAGCAGCGGACCCCATTGCTCAAACAGATACGGCATGGTTTGGAATGCCATACCGAATCCTGCATTCTCTTTCAACCAATCCACGCCGAGGTAACCGGCAGCAATTGGAATCACGATTAGTGAACCCAAAACAACTTCCACGAACTCATTCATGAAACCGGCCGATACTGCATTCAGGGCAATGTCATCCTTGGAGCGCACATAGGCTGCGTAACATTGGATGGTACCCATGCCCACCGAAAGGGTGAAGAAAATTTGTCCTGCAGCAGCCAACCAAACTTTGGGGTTGGTCAATGAGTCATATTGTGGAGTCCAAAGGAAATTCAAACCTTCCCATGCACTTGCCTCAGGATGTTCTGGTGTAGCACCACTGGTGCCTAGGGTGAGCCCTTTGAAAGCAAGGAAAATACCGAATATAATAAGCAGCGGCATACCGATCTTGGCCACCTTTTCAACCCCACCTAATCCAGTTGACAAGATGTAGGTGTTGAGTAAAAGACAGAAGATGTAAAATATGACTGCTTCATAAGGTATTCCAGTGGTACTGGTGGAGATGTCGATATAGTTGCCGAAGAAGGCGGCCACATCACCTTGTGCCATATTATCGAAAGTGCCAAGAATGGAATGGAAAACATAAGCCATGGTCCAGCTCTCGATATAACAGTAATAAGCAGCTACTGCGATATTGGTGAATATTCCAAAGACGCCTATATATTTCCAAAAAACCCTTTTGTCCAAAGAATCGAACATGAAAGGTGTTGAATGGTGTCCTTTTCTGCCTCCGAAGCGCCCTGTAGCCCATTCGATCCAAAGCAATGGAATACCCATCAGCAGGAAGCAAACCAAATATGGAATTATAAATGCACCTCCGCCATTTTCAACGGCTTGCACCGGGAACCTCAGGAAGTTGCCTAAGCCCACGGCGTTACCTGCCATGGCTAGAACCAATCCGACTCGCGTTCCCCAGGAATCACTCTTGATAGAGCTCATATAGTATCAGGGTTTAATGAACCCCAAGTTTCAGAAAAATAATTGGATTGACCAAACCGCGAAAAATGCGAAACCTATTTTTTCTTAAAAACCGCTGCCGCCTTACCTTGATTGATAGCGTATCCTTGATAATCGATTACAACAGTTCCCCTTCCCGAGGTTTTCTTGCCCTTTTCCTCCGGAATGCGTTCAAAGTCGCCAGTCAGTCCCAGCGGTATTTCATTTTTCCTCACATCAAAAGTAAACTGTACCCGAGATGGCATATCGTAATTTTCCGCCTTAGCGGGATAAGTGAAATCCATGATAAAGGTTCCTTCATTACGCGTAGTGGCCTCCAGCTTGCGTACAATTTTGCGGTCAGGATCGACCCACATGGTGGCTATCAGGATTTCAGATGAAGGGTCGCCGGGTACAATTTTGGCAACAACGGTATTTACACCTGAAAGCACTTCATTCTTCACGAATATGGCGGTATGACCTGCATCCATCAATTGGCCAGGCGAAAAATTCATGCCTCGCTTGGGCAACAATGAGAAGCCGGGCGCCTTTACCTTTACCTTATCGGGATGCATGAACCATATGGTTCCTTCCTTAACGGGGATTTTAAGAAAGCTCACATCGATCTTAATCCTGGCTTTCGCCTCATAATCCTTCACCGCGTTGAATCGGTCGCGGACTTCGCGCATCAGTTGATTCACATCCAAACTTTGACCAACAAGGGCATGCGAAACCGAAATCCAAGCAAACAGCAACAATATCTTTTTCATGAGAGTATATCCTTCTTGTTAAAACCGAACCATGTTACTCCGAGGAATACAACAATGTGCAACAACAGCACTCCCACGGAAAGTAGGATGTCGGCAGTAGCGAGAGGCTCTTCGAAAAAGAGCTTCCAGGAACCCATGTAAGTGGTGAACAGATAAGGCTTTACAACCCTGAACACGCTCAAGTCGATGGCTGAAATGACGATAAAGGAAATAATCACAGTCATGGTCATAATGATGGGTCCGATGGAGTTGCTTGCGAATGAGGAGAACATGTAAGAAAGCGCTGCAACACACCACATGGCTACCAAGCCGAATCCGAAGGCAGAGGCCAATCTCCACAAGACATCGGCCTCGGAGAACACATAAATGGTGTTTCGAATCACAATCAGATCGCCCGTTCCCATAATCAAAACACCCAAAACAAGACTGCTCAAAGCCATCCAAAAAATAAGCACAGCGGTGTATATCATGGCTGCGAAGAATTTAACCAGTACAACCTGCCTTCTACTGATTGGTCGCGTAAGCAACACACGCAGCGTTCCCGAAGCCGACTCCCCGGCTAGCAAATCGCCCGCCACCAATGCGATTAGGAAAGGAATGTGTACATACAAAGTAGCAAGGATGATGTAGCTGGCGAGATAGCCGTTTAACAAATCTCCTTGGAAATCGAAAGCCTCCTTCAGGTTTTGAAGGCTGAATTCGATATAGGTTTGACCATCGATGTAGAGTGCGATTTGAATCAGCGGAACCAAAAGTCCTATAGCTGCAAATCCTATGTAGGTCCTGGGCTTGCAGAAGATCTTGTATAACTCGAACCGCAATAAAGCAATCATCTCACACCAGGTTTAGGAAGTAATCTTCTAGCTTTCGAACAGGAACAACTGAGCGAACCGATATGCCGCTTTCCACCAAAATGGCTATCATTCCAGAAACTTTTGACCGATCCATTTCCATTTGGACCACATTTGCAGAAGTGATTTGCGCTTGGTTGGCCCATTGCTTGGCAACCACTAAATTGCAGACCATCTCGGGCTGATCACATTCAACAGAAACCTTCAACGCGTTGCCGCCAAGGAGCTCGACCACTGAACCCTCAACAGAGACTTTTCCCTTGTTAATGATGACCATCCTGTTGGCCATCATTTCCACTTCGCTTAACAGATGCGAGGAAAGGATAACGGTTTTACCCATTTCGCGCCCTAATTTTATAATCAATTCGCGGATGTCTACGATGCCTTGGGGGTCGAGACCATTGGATGGCTCATCCAACACCACCAATTCGGGATCATGCACCAGTGCTTGAGCGATTCCAAGTCGCTGCTTCATACCCTGCGAAAACTTGCGAACCTTGTCATGGGCACGATCTTGCAATCCCACCAACTCCAAAACCTCTTCCACCCTGTTTCTACCTATAGATTTGTTGTTGAGTGATGAGAGCATTTTGAGGTTGTCGTAGGCAGACAAAAATCCGTAGAGATCGGGTTTTTCGACAATGACCCCCATTCGCGACATGATTTCTTCTCGGTTGGACTCCAAAGGCAGACCGAATATCCTAATCTCACCACTGGTAGGTTTTACCAAGGAGGTGATCATACGCATGGTGGTGCTTTTTCCGGCACCATTGGGACCCAAGAAGCCGAAGATATCGCCTTTGAAAACAGTGAAGTCAATGCCCTTTACGGCATCAAAATCCTGGTAGGTTTTACTCAACCCTTTGACCTGAAGGATGGGGTGTTGTTCCATTGCCTACTGAACAAAAGTGAAGGACAAAAAGATTGGATTGAGGAATAATTTTGATGCATTGCCTCCAACCTATCCGCGATAAGCGACATAAAACCCTCTATATCAGTGTCAAATGAGGGTGGGTAGGGGTTGTGGTTATGGTGCCCAAATCGTATATTTGCGCCTCTTAAAAATCAACACCTTAACACATACTTTCATATGCAAAGCAAAGGCGCAATTAAGTTTTTAGGAATCGCGATGTTCGTCGCGTGCCTTTATTCCCTATCCTTTACTCTGGTTACCCGGATGGCGGAGAACAAGGCCCGCGAGGCGGCTGGTTCCGATCAGGTAGCCTATCAGAACTACTTGGACTCCCTCTCAAGCGAGCCCGTTTACAACCTCTTTGTCAAAGAATATTCCTTCCGTGAGTCCAAGGAAAGGGAATTGAACCTGGGTCTTGACCTTAAGGGGGGTATGAATGTGACTTTGGAGGTATCCGTAGTGGATCTGATCCGTTCACTAGCCAACAACAGCACCGACCCAACCTTCAACAAGGCTATCGATGAAGCCATCCAGATGCAGAAGAACAGCCAAAAGGATTTCGTAACGCTGTTTGGTGAAGCATTTGCCAAGATCGATCCCAATGCGAAGCTGGCTGCTGTTTTTGGTACCATGGAATTGCAAGACCGTGTCACCTTCAGCTCTACCAATGAGCAAGTGCTTGCCATCGTTCGTCAAGAGGCTGACGATGCCATAAACCGTTCCTTCAACATCCTTCGCACCCGTATCGACAAGTTCGGCGTTACGCAACCCAACATCCAACAATTGGGATCGGGTCGCATATTGGTAGAGCTTCCTGGTGTTAAGGAGCCAGAGCGTGTGCGCAAGCTTCTCCAAGGAACTGCCCGACTCGAGTTTTGGGAGACTTGGGAGAACCAACAGGTGTTAGACTACCTTCAAAAGGTGAATGAAAAACTTCGCAACGAGGGCAAAAAAGATTCCTTGCTTGCTACTACAACCGATACTACAGCCACCAAGGATACAACCGCTGTAGCAGATGCAACAAAAGATACTACCGCTACTGCCTCAACAGACACCGCTGCATCGGATTTGTTGAGCCAAATCAAGAACGACACCTCCGCTGCCGCAACAGACACATCTGCGAATTCTTTCGAAGCTTTTGCCAAAGAGAATCCACTCTTCGCTGTGTTACAAGCTGCTGTTTCGCAACAAGGCGAAATCCGCCCCGGTCCAGTCGTAGGCTTTGCTCCAATCAAAGACACAGCCAAAGTGAATGCCATTTTCTCCAGGGACGATATCAAGGCGATGCTTCCAAAGAATTTGAAAATGCTTTGGGGCGTGAAGCCACCTGAAAAGGACGCTCAGTACCTTGAACTGGTAGCTGTTAAAACAAATGGCCGCGACAACAATCCACCTTTGGATGGTGGCGCTATTGCAGATGCTCGTCAGGATTTCGGACAATTCAACAGCAAGCCTGAGATTTCCATGCGTATGAATGCCGAAGGAGCTCAAACATGGAAGCGCCTCACCGCTGAAAATGTAGGAAAGAGCATTGCCATCGTACTCGATGATAATGTTTATTCCTATCCAACTGTACAGGGTGAAATCGCTGGAGGAAATTCATCTATCACCGGCGACTTTGACATCAATGAAGCAAAGGACTTGGCCAACATTCTGAAAGCAGGTAAGCTTCCAGCTCCCGCCCGCATCGTGGAAGAGGCGGTTGTTGGACCATCATTGGGTGAAGAAGCCATCAGTTCAGGGCTTATGTCATTTGTGATTGCCCTGTTGCTCATTCTGGTCTTTATGGCGTTTTACTACAGCAACGCTGGTTGGGCAGCCGATGTGGCATTGTTCGTAAACATCTTCTTCATTTTTGGAGTACTAGCCTCGCTGGGTGCTGTGCTTACACTTCCTGGTATCGCAGGTATCGTGCTTACCCTTGCCCTTGCGGTAGATGCCAATATCATTATCTACGAAAGGATCCGTGAAGAGTTGGCAGCAGGCAAAGGGACCCGATTAGCTATTGCAGATGGTTTCAAGATGGCTTATTCTTCAATCATCGATGCTAACGTTACCTCCATACTTTCAGGAATCATTTTATATGTGTTCGGCTCTGGACCAATCCAAGGCTTCGCCACCACTTTGATCATCGGTATTTTGGTTTCGATGTTCACTGCCATCTTCGTAACCCGTCTTATTTTCGAATGGCGTCTTGACAAAAACAAATCCGTGAAGTTCTCTACGCCACTAACAGAGAACGCCTTTAAGAACATCAACATCGATTGGATCGGCAGACGCAAGCTTTACTACACTATTTCCTCCGTAATTATCATTGCCGGTATCGCATCCATGTTTGTACGGGGCTTCAGCACCGGAGTGGATTTCAAAGGAGGTCGCTCCTATGTTGTACGATTCGATCAGGATGTAAGTTCTGCTGATATCCGCGAAAAGCTGGCCACACCATTCGGTTCGGCTCCGGAGGTAAAAACCTTCGGCCCATCAAATCAGGTGAAGGTGACCACCACTTATATGATCAACGACAACTCTACCGATGCCGATGACAAAGTGGAATCAACCATGATTGCTGCACTGGGTATCCAGGCAGATCAAATCATGAGCTCTCAAAAAGTGGGGCCAACCATTGCTGACGACTTGAAAGTTTCTTCTATGTATGCGGTGGTGTTTTCTCTTATTGTGATCTTCCTTTACATCGTATTGCGATTCCGCAAGTGGGCCTTCGGTACAGGAGCGGTTATTGCCCTATTCCACGATGTATTAATCACCTTGGGATTGTTCTCGTTATTGTGGGGTATTTTGCCTTTCTCGTTGGAAATCGACCAAGCCTTTATCGCTGCGATTTTGACAGTGGTGGGTTATTCAATCAACGATACAGTAATTGTGTTTGACCGTGTCCGTGAAAACCTGGCGTTGCATGAGAAATGGAATTTGAAGGATGTACTTAACAAATCCCTCAATGCCACCCTTAGCCGTACCATCAACACCTCGTTGACCATCTTCTTCGTGCTGATGTCCATATTCATTTTCGGAGGCGAGGTTATCCGTGGATTCACATTTGCTTTGTTGATTGGTATTGTCGTTGGAACTTACTCATCCTTGTGCATTGCCTCTCCAATCGTACACGATTTGCTCTCCAAGAAGAAATCTTGAGAGTAACTCCATCTATTTAAACAAAAAGCCCCGCTATCCGCGGGGCTTTTTGTTAGTTACTTTTTCCCATTAAAGTACGCGTCGCCGCTTTAGTGTTCCACCTTTGGTGTCGTTTACGGTACTCATAACTAAAAAGGCATTCGGATCGATGCGTTCTACCTCGGTTTTTAATCGTGTTATTTCCAAGTTGGTGATAACGGTAAAAAGCACATCCAACTCTTTCTCGGCTTCTCCCTCTCGGCGATAACCACCTTTGGCCTTGTATATGGTAACACCGCGACCCAGTTTTTCGGTGATCATAGCCCTAATTTCCTCGTTTTTGGTAGATATGATGGTAACACCTGTATATTCCTCGATTCCGTGTACAATAAAATCAATCGTTCTTGATGCTACCAAGTAGGTCAGCAGTGAGTAGAGTGCAGGTTCGATACCAAGCAGCCATGCGGCAAATGAGAAAATGATGAGGTTAATCAGCAAAATAACTGCGCCAATGGACATCGGGGTCTTTTTACTTAAGTAGAGTGCCAGAATTTCGGTGCCATCTATAACGCAACCCGATCTTACCGCCAAACCGATTCCCAACCCGAGAAAGAACCCACCGAACACCGATATCAGCAATTTATCGTTGGTTACAATTTCAAAATTGAAGAAGTACAAAGCCATGGCCAAGCCGCAAATGGCAGCAATGGTTTTTACTGCAAAGCGTTTACCCATTTGGAAATATCCCATCAGTACAAACGGAATGTTGAATGCCACAATGAGCAAAGGCAAACCGGCGTCGGTAAGCAGAGCGGTTAACAGTGAGATACCTGTTACACCACCATCGATAAAGTCGTTTGGAAGAAGGAAACCTTTCAGTCCGAGTGTTGCTGAAGCAATTCCCAGCAGGGTCATAAGCACATCGAAAAAGAGCCTTCGATTGGCCAGTTTACGCAAGTAAGCCTTGCGTGTCATCAATGTGGTTGCTGCCATGGTTATGGTTGTAATCAACAAAAATAAGATCCGTTGGCGGAGGTAACCAACCTCGATCCAAGTTGTTTTCCATATGGCTATCTTTGAAAATCGAATTATATCCCATGCTCGCTCACACCCTTTTGTTTTTGGAAAGCATCGGCACCGGTGAACTTTTTGTGATTCTGCTTTTCATTTTGTTGTTTTTCGGATCAAAGAAGATACCCGAGCTGGCCAGGGGATTGGGCAAGGGCATGAGGGAGATGAACGATGCCATGCGTGGGATAAAGGACGAGATCCGAACCCAAGCCCATATAGAAGATGGCAACAAAATGATTGAAGAGGTTCAAAAAGAGGTTCGTGACTTGTCTAAAATGGAACCCTCCGACAATGCTGTGAGCCGAGAAGATTCTCCCAAAGCATCAAATAGCTGATTTACAAATATTTATTTGCCAAGAATGGTATCAAGGGCTTGATTTCATATTAGCCGAGCATTTTTATCTTTTTTTTTGATTACCCCCCGATTTTTTAACACACTGTTCGAATTTTTTCGTCTTTTTTGAGGCATACCCCCTATTTTTTAGATATTTTTGCCGAAAATCCCATCAAAATCATGTCAACCCTAAGAATTAAGGCCATCGAAACCGCCATGGCACGAGTTCCAAGTACAGTAACTACCCCTGAGGGTAAAATCTCCGATTATTTCGGTCAAAATGTTTTCGACCGGGACACCATGCAGAAGTTTTTATCGAAGGAGTCCTTTCGCCAGGTCAAGGACGCCATAGAAAGCGGACATCAGATCGAGCGCCGTGTGGCAGAACAGGTGGCTACCGCCATGATGGCATGGGCCATATCGAAAGGAGCTACCCATTACACACACTGGTTCCAACCATTGACGGGAACAACGGCCGAAAAACACGATTCCTTTTTTGAATTGGCTGATGGCTCGAAGCCGATTGAAAACTTTTCTTCCAGTGCATTGGTACAACAGGAGCCGGATGCATCCTCGTTTCCTAGCGGAGGAATTCGAAACACTTTCGAAGCCCGAGGTTATACCGCTTGGGACCCCACTTCGCCTGCTTTTATTATGGAGAGCCCATCCGGAAAAACCCTATGCATACCTACCGTATTTGTCTCTTACACCGGAGAGACCTTGGATTACAAGGCGCCATTGTTGAAAGCTCTTCACGAATTGAACGAGGCAGCAGTGCCCGTTTGCCAATATTTCGATAAGAATGTAACAAAGGTCAATGCCACACTGGGTATCGAGCAGGAATACTTCTTGGTGGATATAGCCATGTTCAATGCTCGTCCCGATTTGGAAACAACGGGGCGCACCTTGTTCGGGCATATCCCCGCCAAGGGCCAACAGCTCGAAGACCACTACTTCGGTTCTATCCCACCCCGGGTGTACTCTTTCATGGTGGACATGGAAATTGAATCGTTCAAGTTGGGTATTCCTCTCAAAACCCGACACAACGAAGTTGCTCCCAACCAGTTTGAATGTGCCCCCGTGTTTGAGGAAATCAATCTCGCGGTTGACCACAACCAGCTTTTGATGGATGTGATGGACCGTGTTGCGCGCAAGCATAACTTCAAAGTATTGTTGCATGAGAAACCCTTTGCGGGGATTAATGGAAGTGGCAAGCACAACAACTGGTCGCTGGTCACCAACACTGGAGTGAATCTGCTTTCTCCTGGCAATTCTCCCAAAACCAATCTTCAGTTTCTCACCTTCTTCGTAAACACCATAAAGGCCGTATACGACCATGCCGACCTGCTCCGTGCCAGTATTGCTTCCGCCAGCAACGATCATCGGTTGGGAGCCAACGAAGCGCCTCCTGCAATCATGTCGATCTTTTTAGGAACACAGCTCAGCCATGTTCTGGATGAAATTGAGAAGTCGGTTGGCAAAGCCAAAATGACTCCCGAGGAAAAAACCCAAATCAAATTGAACATCGGGCGCATCCCTGAAATCCTGCTAGACAACACCGACAGGAATCGTACATCCCCATTCGCTTTCACAGGAAACAAGTTTGAGTTCCGTGCTGTAGGATCATCTGCCAACAGCTCCAATGCCATGCTCGTTTTGAACACCATTGTAGCGAACCAGCTGAAGGAATTCACAAAGGAGGTGGATGCCCTGATCGCGAAAGATGTGAAAAAGGACGAAGCTATTTTACAAGTGCTGCAGCAGTACATTGTTCATTCTAAGAAAATCCGCTTCGAAGGAAACGGTTATGGCGAAGAATGGAAAGCGGAGGCTCACAAGCGAGGACTATCCAACATCACTACGACCCCATTGGCACTCGATGCTTATGTGTCGAAGAAGTCGATGAAGCTTTTCGAAGAGAACAATATATTCTCCCACCGCGAACTGGAAGCACGACACGAGATTTTGCTAGAAACATACATGAAAAAGATCCAAATTGAATCCAGAGTGATGGGCACGGTGGTGCTAAACCACATAGTGCCTTGTGCCATTAAATACCAAACCGAGCTGATTCGAAATGTTGAAGGCTTGAAAGGTCTTGGATTGAAAGACGAGCACTTCCGCATTCAAATGGAGCTTATCAAAGAGATTTCGGAGCATGTGGCTATAATCAAAACCAAGGTTGATGAGATGGTGGATGAACGCAAGAAGGCGAATAAAATTGAGAGCGCCCGTGAGAAGGCCATTGCCTACTGCGACAAAGTGCGTCCGCATTTCGATGAAATCCGGTACCATGTAGACAAGCTAGAGCTCATAGTAGACGATGCCAGCTGGCCACTTCCAAAGTACCGCGAAATGCTTTCGGCAAGATAAAAATCTGTTATTAAACCCCTAAAGAGCCGGATATCCCACAGGATATCCGGCTCTTTTTTTGAACTTTTTACCCTAATCCGACATTATATTTGCTTGACAAATAAACATTCCACGGTGTTTGTCGTTAATTAGAGTAACATCAACTATCTGAATCTCATGATGATTAAAAACTCAACCAAGTTTAGATTATTTTCTCTTCCAGCATTGGCCCTGTTGCTTCTATTCAGCAGCTGCGAAAAGGATAAAAGTACAGAAACACCTCCCACTACTCCACCAATTCCTTCGATGTCTATCGAAATCGAGAATGTGGTTCCATTCGGTACTGGAAATAATTTCACAACATTGAAGTTCGACACTTTTTATGTCAATGCAGCAGCAGACACCTTTTCGGTGAGCATGTTTAAATACTTCCTTTCGAACATCAGACTCATCAAAGCAGATGGCACCGAACAGAAAATACCCAATACTTACTTCCTCGTAGACCATGCCAAGCCAGCATCAAAAATGCTCGATCTATTTGATGTTCCTGAAGGCAATTACACTGGAATTCGTTTCACCATTGGAATAGATGATGTCACCCATACTCTTGGAACCTCTCCTTCAGCATTCACCATAGCGCAAAACAACGGCATGTGGTGGCCTGATTGGGGGGAATATATACATCTGAAGTTGGAAGGAACCATCAAACCCTTAGAAGAATTTTATCAAATTCACATCGGAGGATACCAAGGCAGTAATACAAACTTCAAAGATGTGCAATTGGCATTTGATGAAGGTGGTGGCAATCTAAAAGAACTAATAGTCGTATCAGGTAAAAAACCTGTCCTTCATCTAAATACCAATTTGATGGAGATGTTTCTGGATTCTAGCAACAACCCGATTGGCCTTGTATCTACCACGGTTTCTGGTCCTGATGCTACACAATTTGCAAATGGCTATTCCAATATGATCATTTACAGTCACCTTCACAACGAATAACCTGAGCCGAATTACGCAATGAATCGCAAGCGATTAGGATTATTACTTTTCGGTTTAGCAACACTTCAAGTAGCTTCATCCTGCAAAAAGGATGAAGAACAATGTTTAGCTGGCACTGGTGGCGGAGCATCATTGGTCCTCTACCCGCAGCACCACGGAGACCCTATCATTGGTATTCCCGGTTATGTAGACTCCGCATTTATTAAATTCAACGCATCCGATTTCCCTGGTGACGACCCCAGCAAATATGACTTGGTTATTGCTGGAGAAGTGGGTTCAAACAATATTAGAGTCAATGGTCTGAAGTGTGGAAAGTACTACATATTCATGACTGGAAAGGACACGAATTTGGTTGTAGTAGATCAGCAAAGAGTTAAAGGTGGTATACCTTTTACCATTGAAGAGGGTTTTTCAGAGACCAAATCAGTTATTGTACCAGTTACGGAAGATTAACAAATCTTCGATTTCACACAAACTAAAATGCCCCGCATAATTGCGGGGCATTTTAGTTATTAGCAACTAGGCTTTGTCCTTAGTCGACGATGAAACGCCCTGTCTTGCGCTCACCATTGATCTCAATAATGATGAAGTGCATGCCTTTTGAAGCGTTTGTCATATCATGTTCAATAGCGTTAGGTCCGTCCGAAACACCATAAGCGCTGTTTTGATACACTACGCGTCCAAGCATGTCTGCAATGGTAACGCTGGCTTCACCTTTTATGTCGGATACAAACTCGAATGCAGTGTTGCCGCTGGTGGGGTTCGGGCTTACAAAAACTTGGGATGCATCGATGCTCTCAACAGCCACAGACTGTCCCTGATCACCCAATCTCCAGTTTGTACCAGAGGTGCTGATACGAAGGGTGTAGCAGGATGATGTGCTGAACGCGCCTTGGTAACCGATAACACGAACGAAATAGGTGCCCGTTTTCGTGGCGTTGCGAATAATTTGCTCCGAACTCGTTCCTGTAAGTGTGCCGCTGCCCAATACAGTGGAGGCATTGCTGGAGTACAAGTAAACATCATAGTCGAAGGGAAGTGTGCTCAAGTTTACCTTCACACGGGTAGCTCCCGATACAGTGGTAAAGCGATACCAATCAACATCCGTTGAAGAACCGATTGTAGCCGTCAAATTGGTATTGAGCTGGGAAGTGGTAAGAATTTTGGCTGTTCCCGAAGTGTTGTTTGACTCATAAGGATCTGTGCATCCAGAAGCCGCCACAGTGGTGAAGGTTCCTGAAGTTGAAAACCCGCCGAGTGTACCACTGCAATTGGCTTGCACCTGGAACTCATAAGCTGTGGAAGCAGTGAGTGAGGAGATGTTTGCGGAAGTACCGGTGGCCGTAGCGTTGGTCCATGTGGTGGAGCTAACCGTTTTGTAACGGTAATTGTAGCCTGTGGCACCAGACAAAGCTGCCCAATTCAAAGTGGCGGAGCTGGAGGTTACGCTGGTGGCGCTCAAACCAGATGGGGTACCACATGTGGTTCCTGAACCTGAAGTAGTAAAGTTTCCCGAGGCTGAGAATGAACCCAAAGTACCGTTACAGTTGGCCTGAACTTGGAATTCGTAGCTGGTTGAGGAAGACAAACCGCTGATGCCAACGGATGTTCCTGTGGATGTGGTCGAGATCCATGGCAAGGTAACAGTTCCGACAGAACGATACTGAACATTATAAGAAGTTGCTCCGGTGACAGCGGCCCAGTTCAAGGTAGCAGAGGATGTAGTAACATTCGTTGCAGCGAGGCCAGTTGGAGTGCCGCAGCTTGCTTGGTTCGGAGGAACACATCCCAACGAAGTCAACAAACCAGGACGAGATGATGTAATTGCAGCATTCATGCGAGAAGCTTGTCCGGCTGTGAACATATTCATACATCCATCATCAGTGTAATCCATGTAGTTCATGAACATATCACCATTGGGACCATTGCTGCAAGTTACTTTTGGAAACGATGGGCAACCATAATTGGATGTCTGCTGCGTGGGTGTGTCGGAAACCAAATCAGATCCGCAGTTGGCATCACCCCAGATATGCCTCAGGTTTAAATAGTGTCCTACCTCATGCGTGCCGGTACGACCTAAATGATAAGGAACAGAAGTTCCAGGAGCACTAGGACCACCTACCGAACCGGTTAGCAGAACAACACCGTCGGTGCTTGCCGAACCACCTGGGAATTGAGCATAACCCAACAACCCTCCGCTCAAGTTACAAACCCATACATTCAAATATTGTGAAGTGTTCCAAGCATCGCTACCACCTTGTGCAGTGAACTTCATAGCATTGTTTGAACTAAAAGCCGAAACCGTTGTGGAACGACGAACGATACCAGTCGTAGGGTTTCCATTTGGATCGCGTTGAGCCAAACAAAACTGAATGTTTGTATTTACAGACACCCCTTGGAAAGCGGCCGGGGTGTTATTCGCGTCTGCATTGAGTCTTGCAAAGTCCTTGTTGAGGACATCCAACTGGGCAAGAATTCTTGCGTCGGAAATATTCAAGGAAGCTGTGTTGTACAAGACATGGAAAACTACTGGAATGGTAACCACCATGCCTGTCTTCTCGTTGCCTTGGGAAATTAACTGACGGGTTTGAGTCTCAATTTGCTCCATACGAGCCTCTAGACCAGGGTCTTGAGCTTTCTGCTGGTCCAAATAATGCATGGTACCGCAGTTGCGATGATTTTGAGAGATCGAGGTCATTGTGAAAGTGATCATGACCAAAGCTGTTGATAATAGACTTTTAAGGTTCATAAGCAGATAGGTTTTTAGTGTTTCAAATGTAGGTACACACAAGTATACGAGTCAATTTTGATTTGTAGTATTTATTCTCTGTTGGCCTAAAATACAATTGATTGAATACCTGATGTTTACAGTATTTTGATGTTTATATTTTGTTAGAATCTCTAACAATTTGGATCATGTTTTTGATATATACCTTTTTCTTTTTTTCTTTGCTTCCCTATAACACACAGTACCAAAATCAAAACACCAAACAGAATCATGATGAGCCGTATCAAATGCCTGATCTTCATACTGGTAGCTCTTTTCGCGCTCCCGGTGGCCGCACAAAACAAAAAAGCCCCCAAGAGCAAGACTCGCAAAGCCGATAAGGCATACAACATGGCTAACTACGCCAAAGCCATAGAACTTTACAAAAAGTCCTATGCAAAACACAAGTCCAAGAATGACAAAGCCGCTACTGCTTACAAAACTGGACAATCCTACCTAAAGCTTAGCAATTGGAAAGAAGCCCTCAACTGGTTTGAAAAGTCGGTAAACGACGGCAACAAAGACCCAAATGCCACTTGGATGTATGCCGAGTGTTTGCGTGCCAATGGTCGTTATGACGAGGCTATCGCCAAATACAACGCTTACAAGGAAATGGCTCCTGAGGATACTCGCACTGCCGGTGCTATTGCTGCCTGCACTACGGCGCAAGGCTGGAAAGACAAACCAACCCGTGCTGTAGTTGAAAATGCTGGAGTTCTAAACAGCAAATACTATGATTTCGCTCCTACCCAATCCAATAACGAAAAAGGTGTCTTCTTCACCTCTTCTCGTATGGAGTCTACCGGAAACACCAATGATGGATGGTACGGTGAAAAGTTCTTCGATTTGTTCACCTCGTCGATGGATAACAACGGCAAATGGAGCACCCCAGTTGCAGTTCCAGCCCCTGTTAACTCCAGTGCCTCCGATGGAACTTCTGCATGGGATGCCAAAAGCAAGACTTTATATTTCTCTCGTTGTGGAAAAATCAAAGGTAAAGAAGGCGTATGCCGACTTTATATGTCGGTTTATGATGGTTCAAAGTGGAGCGACCCTCAACCACTTCCATTTGCCACCGAAGATTACAACACTGGACACCCTGCCGTAAGTGAAGATGGCAATACGCTCATTTTCTCATCCGACATGCCTGGCACGGTTGGTGGCAAGGATTTATATATGTCTACCAAAGACGCATCTGGTAATTGGAGCGCACCTGTAAGCCTCGGCGGTGCCATCAACACCACTTCTGACGACATGTACCCCACCCTTTCCGGAAACAAGCTATACTTCGCTTCTGCAGGACATTTAGGTATGGGTGGTCTTGATATTTTCTCCGCTACCAACAACGGAGGAACATGGGGTGATATCACCAACATGCAATCCCCTATCAACTCGCCAGCCGATGATTTCGGAATCATGTTCCTTGAATCTACCAATGGATTTATTTCCTCTAACAGGGATGGCGGTCAAGGCGCAGATGACATTTACACTTTCCGCATACCTCCTCCTGTATTCAGCGTTTCTGGTCGCGTATATGATACCGACACAAAAGAAAGTATTCCTGATGCAACAGTGGAATTGTTTGGTAGCGATGGAACCTCCCTCAGCGTTCGTACTGGATCGGATGGTGTTTACCGTTATCAGTTGAATCCAGAAACCAAGTATAAGATCTCCGCTTCCTACACAGGCTACCTTACCAAGTTCTTGGAAGTATCTACTGTGGGACTGATGGACTCCAAAGATTTCGTTGGCGATTTCGACTTCCCGTTAAAGTCTACTGCTAAACCAATCGAGTTGGTAGACATTTTCTACGATCTTGACAAAGCCACCTTGCGTGATGATTCCAAGAAGGAGCTTGACAACCTTATCAAAATCCTCTCTGAAAATCCAACCATCACCATCCGTATCGAAGCTCACACCGATTCTCGTGCAACTGATGAATACAACAACGACCTTTCCAAGCGCAGGGCTAAGTCGGTTGTAGATTACCTAGTTAAAAACGGAGTTGACAAGGATCGTTTGAGCTCTGAAGGCTTTGGTGAAACCAAGCTTCGTGTGAGCGATGCTGAAATCGAAAAGCTAGCATCTGAAGAAGAAAAAGAAGCTGCTCACCAGAAAAACCGTCGCACCGAGTTCAGTGTACTTGGAACTGATTTCGTTCCAAAGAAGAAGTAGTTAATTCAACATAACCAACGGAAAGCATCCTGAACGGGATGCTTTCCATGTTTATATACATGTCCGATTCAAATAGATATGAGTCCCGAGGCGTTTCCTCCTCGAAAGAGGATGTGCACAAAGCCATCCG
>JBKCHO010000077.1:0-13672 GCA_046302815.1 Bacteroidota bacterium
TACTGCTTGGCAACAGATACCACGAACCTCAGGTTCGCTCTTGTTAATTTCTCCAAAGCCCATTGATCGCCTTGTTTAATTCTCCTGGCCAATTTGACCTCCTCTTCGGCGGTGATTAAACCTTCCCTTCCAATTTCCTGCAAATACTTCTCTAAGGAAGCATTCTCCCTATTGGTGATGGATTTGGTGATTTTAAGCTGACGCATCCCTCTAGAATGAATTAGTTAGTAATCCCTGAATCAATCTTTAATGGCCATTCAAGCAGGTTGACTATCCTGGCGCATTTTACATAAATATGACCGAAAAGTAATACTTCTTCCAAATCCTTGAAAGCGGATTTAAAGAAATTATTAACAAACGGAAAAAAGTTTGCTTACCTGATAATTTTTTTCAAGCTGATTAAGAGCTTAGAATAACTTACAGTGATAACTGAAATCACTTAGACTCCCTGACCAATTGGAAAAACCCTCTTAAATCGTAAGTTTTACCTTCAATACCAACTGCCTTTACAACATAAACATAGCTTCCCGAAGGTAGCTCTGCACCATCCTGCGATTTACCGTTCCAACTACCCTCCAATTTATCCCATGTGTAAATTTCATTTCCCCAGCGATTTAAAATGCTGCATGACAATTGGACAATACCAACTTCATCAAAAAGAAACAAGTCGTTAAGCCCGTCACCATTAGGTGTGAATATATTGGGAATCAACAATGAAGAGAATGCATCGACAACAATAAAAGAAAAAGACAAGGTATCAGAACACCCCAACTCATTGGTTGCTGTTAACAAAACAGTGTAGCTACCATTGTTAGTGTAAATGTGTGTGGGATTTTCTGTGGTCGAAGTACCACCATCTCCAAAGTCCCAATTGTAAGATTGGGCGCCAGTGCTTGTATTACTGAAATTGACCGTCAATGGTGGAAATCCCTGTAAGGTATCCGGAGTAAATGATGGTTGGATTTGAGAAAGCACATTTATAGTCACAGAATCAGTGGATGAACAACTTCCATTGAAACCTGTTACAATATAAGTAGTGGTACTTAAGGGAGATGCGGTTGGATTGGAACTAGTTGTATTATTCAATCCAGTAGATGGACTCCAACTATAGGTAGAGGCGCCTACTACAGAAAGCGCTGCTGAGGATTGGTAGCATATGGTATCGTTATCGCTAACTTGTAAATTCGGATAAGGAGTCACATTTACGATGATATCAACAGAGGATGTGCAACCTGAAGCGTCGGTGGCAGTGGCTGTGTAGGTGGTGGTGGTAGTTGGATTTACAGTTTGGTTACCTCCAATAATACTATTGCTCCAAGCATAGCTGTAAGGGGCGGTTCCACCTGTGGCTGAAGCCGAAATAACGACAGGATCACCTTCACAAGAATTCTGATTACCCCCTGAAATGGCAGTTACAGGAACAACCGTGTTTACACTGAAAGTACCTACTTGAGTGCATCCGACTGCATCAGTTACGGTAACTGAATAGCTGCCCCCTGAAAGACCATTGATTGAGGATGAAGTGGAACCGTTACTCCACAGATATCCATAAGTTGAGCCAGGCTGGCCACCTGTCGGCGAGACCGATATGCTACCGCTTGAGTTATCACAAATATTGCCTACAACAACCTCATTCAAAACAATTGCTGGAAGCACAACAACGGTAACAGAATCAGTTGTAGCACATGTTCCGTTGTATCCAGTAATGAAATAAGTTGTGGTACTGGCTGGATTGGCTGTTGGATTGGACACATTGGGGTCACTTAATCCAGTAGATGGGCTCCAAGAATAGGAAGATGCTCCAGAGGCAGATAACTGCGCTGACCCAGCATTACATACCGTAGTATCCGAACTTATGGCAAGCACAGGATAAGGAAATACATCTACAGTTAAACTTGCAGTAGAAGTACAACCCAAGCTATCGATCACGCTTACGGTGTAGACAGTAGTAATTGAAGGATTAACAGTTTGGGATGAGCCTGAAAAACCATTACTCCAATTATATGTATAAGGTGTGTTACCGCCACTAGCCGTTGCAACAATATTCACAGGGTCTCCACCACAAGCAGTTTGATTTCCATTGGTGGATGCCGATAATGGAATTTGAGTAGTTATATTGAAGACGCCAGATTGAGTACAACCATTTGGACTAGTAACAGTAACTGTGTATGCTCCTCCGGCCAAATTGCTGATAGTGGAAGCATTGGATCCATTAGACCATTGATAAGTGTAGGTTCCCGTGCCTCCACCGGAAGGATTCAAGCTTATAGAACCACTCGCATTATCGCAAGTGTTATCTGTTATAGTCTCGTTTAATGTAATCGGTTGAGGAGCGGAGACCGGGATGGTAACTGTTTTCGTGCACTGCGTTGAATCGGTAACGGTTACCGTGTAAATTCCCGCGGGAAGGTTTGAAATGGTCTGTGATGTGGCACCATTGCTCCATTGGTATGAATATGGTGCTACTCCTTGAGGGAAAACGGTAATAGAGCCATTTGACAAACCGGCACAAGAAACATCGTTAATCGTAATGTTCGGAACTATCAAAACACAGTTGCATTGAGCAGATGGGGTTCCGTTAGGCCATTGTGCGGGAGCCGTGAATGGAGGATCGAAACAGGCATCATTACCCCAAGAACCTGCTTGGTAATCAGATAAAGCCTGAATACCCACATTGAGTGGGGCATTACTGCTTGCAGCGCATGGACCAACTGTTACACTGAAACAAAAAGTCCATGATGCGTTTTGACAATTGTCACCGAAGTTGTTACCTGGGATTCCGTCCGCAGAAAAATTAGGACTTCCGGCAGGAGTGTCGTAATAGAAGCCAGGTCCCCAAGTTATTCCGGATGCAGTTCCAGTACAGGATGTGTACCAATCCCATGTTCCTTGACCATCACAACTGGTGGGAGGTGTCAATGGAGCCAGAGAATTAGGATCCCACCCTGGTCCAAGTGTGATTGCAAAACCAGCTATCCAATCGGCGTTCGTTTGAGCATAGTTGGAAAGCGTATAACAGAATGTTACTGTGGTGCCAACCACATAAGTATTGTTGCCTGCTGGCGCAGGACTTGCTGTCATAGATTGAGAACCGACACATGGAGACTGCGCATAACCGGAAACAGAAATCAGAATAGATACAACAATAAGCCTTAGTGATTTGGTTAACATTTGGTATTGGTTTGTGGTTGAGTGTGTGAATGATGATGTACTGCTAGGGCAAGACGAAATACTGTTGGAATAGGTTGTAATTCCTGATAAGAAAGGAACTAACTAGGCCTATTTGCCCAAATCGTCAAAATCAATATCGGAATAGGAACCCGAACCAGATTCTCCTGACCCTTGATTTGAATCGCCCTGCTGCCTCATGCTTTCAGGGAAATTGGCTTTAATGTAATCAATGGCCTCCTGTAACCCCTCGACAAATTTTTCAAAATCCTCCTTATACAGGAATATCTTGTGTTTTTCGAAAAAAGGCCTATCGCTGCCATCGGCAAATCGTCTCTTGCTCTCTGTTATGGTTAAATAATGGTCGTTGTTCCTGGTAGAACGGACATCAAAAAAATAAGTCCTTTTACCTGCCCTTACGGCCTTGGCGAACAAATCGCTCTGCTGGTCATTACTGTCAAATTCAGCCATGTAGATCCTGTTGGTATCTGACAAAACTATAATAAAAACAACAGTTTGGCAAAGAGCTATGCCATTTTACAAAGAAAGAATCAACAAAGGTTGTTAAAACTCAATTAAAAGCCTCAAGTTGTTGTTTATCAAACATTTCCGAATACACGCCTTTCTTAGCCAAAAGCTCGGCGTGAGAACCCCGTTCAAATAGTTTTCCATCGTGGAGAACTAGAATTTCATTAGCCGACTTAACCGTGGATATTCTGTGGCTGATAAAAACGCAGGTTTTGTTTTCGAGCTGACTGCTAAAGGCCGATAAAATCAGTTCCTCTGTAACCGTATCGACAGCCGACAGGCAGTCGTCCAAAATCATCATTTTGGGATTCGCCATCATGGCACGAGCAATAGAGATTCTCTGTTTTTGCCCTCCCGAAAGTGTTATACCCCTCTCACCTACCATGGTTTCGTAACCTTGCGGAAAACCTGCAACATCCTTTGCAACGCAAGCAATTTCGGCTACATCCCTTACTCGCTGCTGGAGTGTTTCAGGTTCCTTTAACAGGGATGACTGAGCACCGAATCCAATATTGTCGGCGATGGATTCACTGAACAAAAAAACCTCTTGGGGAACATAGCCCACCTGGGACCTATACGACTGCAAATTCACTGTTTTCAGGTTTTTGCCATCGATAAAAATTTCACCTGATGTGGGATCCATGAATCGCATCATCAACAAGGCGACGGTCGACTTGCCCGAGCCCGTTGTTCCCGTTATGGCCGACGACCTGCCAGCTGCGACCTTGAAACTGACATTCTCCAAAACCCAATTCTCTGAATTGGGATACTTAAAACTGACATTTCTAAACTCGAGTTCGCCTTTGATTTCAATGGGATCCTTGGAAAGTGATTTGATTTCGGGTTTGGTATCCAGAAATTCATTGATTCTTTGCTGAGATGCTGCCGCCCTTTGCATGAGAGATACCACCCATCCCAATGCTGCAACAGGCCATGTTAACATTCCCACATAGATCACAAATTCAGCAATGTTACCCAGGGTTATCTGTCCCAGCATGACCATATAGCCACCAACTCCAATAGTAATAACGGTACTGAGCCCTATCAACAGCACAAGTGAAGGTTGGAAAAGAGCGTTGGTCCTTACCAGTTCCATGGTCGCATTCTTGTATTTTGCCGTTTGGTTAGAAAAGGCGTTAACAACTTCTTTTTCGGAAGCATAGGCCTTGACCACTCGGATACCAGAAAATGTTTCTTGCACCAAGGTAGACATATCACTGAGCCCCGATTGAACCCGCTCGCTTTTTCTATTGATCACATGCTCTACCTTGTAAATAACCAGTGATAAAATAGGTAATGGCAAGAGTGTATATAAAGTCAATTGGGCATTCACTTGCACCATTGCGGAGATAACAAGAATCATGGTAACAACAAGGTTTACCGTGTACATCACTGCTGGACCAACATAAGAACGAACGCGCCCTACATCCTCACTGATCCTGTTCATAAGGTCGCCTGTGCTGTTGGAAGAGTAAAACGCATGGTCAAGTTCTTGGTAGTGCCCATAAATCTCGTTCTTCATATCATATTCGATGTGTCGTGATGCCACTATAAGCGTCTGACGCATTAGGAACATGAAAAAGCCTTTCAGTAATGCCATAAGCAAAACCAACATTGCAAAAACCAGTAAGTTGAATGAAATGGTGGATTCAACAGTTGCACCCTGCTGAAATTGGGATGTCAGCTTATACCAGCTGATTTGCATCCCGGATGCATCCAAAGCATATCGAATCAATTTTGCAGGTATGATGCCAAAAACATTGGAAATGGCTACAAAAAAAATACCGCCCAGGAAATGCCACTTGTACTTGATAAAGTACTTGTTTAATGAAGATAAGGGGCTTAGTGATGATGCCAAAGCGAAGGTGAATCGGGTGTGAAATTACTTAGAATTGCTGTAGCATGAAAAAAGAAATAGAATCAATGGCTTAAACCCTTTGCACAGAGCCCTAACGCATATACAAGATTTTCCTTTTCATTTCATTCTTCGTGCATTTTGAGATTTGCAATGTGAAGAAGCAAAAACAAGCTCTTCCTCCAAAATAATCGCTAGTCACAAACCATCATCCAGTAATAGAATGCTGCATCTCCGAAAATGAGTGAATACTGATTTTATGGTTTATCCTTGTAGGACACAAAAAAATTGATCCATCCCAACCTTGAAATTCGAAATGTAAAAGGGGTCATAACCAGTCCAAGGGCAACCGAAACGGCAATCATCCAACCGATATTGAAATCGGAACCATCCAAAACCAAAAATGCAACCCAAACAGAAACCATCAAAGCCACATTAATGGCATAACTTACATACATAGCTCCGAAATAATATCCAGGTTCCTGTTTGAATGATAAGCCACACTCTTTACAATTCTCATGCATTTCAGAAAAACCACGAATGGAGAATGGGTTGTGCTTTATGAAAAAATCACCCTTTTGACACCTAGGGCATTTGTTACCGAAAACACTGTAAAGCTTGGAACCTTTTCCGAACATATGGATGCAAAAGTAATCAGCTTAAGGGAGTCTGCATGTGATATTAATCACCATCGCAAGAATTCAACCTTAAGTTACAAGTTGCTGATTAACATTAAATTAAAATAAATGAACAAAATAACCCAATCGAAAACACTCTTTTACATTTGTCCACTTATTTAACATTCACTTAACATCATCATGTCGATTCCATTCTTAAAGTATTTCATTCCTCAAGACAGACACTTCTTCCCCCTATTTGACAAGGCGGCAACCAATTTGCAAGAGGGCGGCAAAGCCATTAATGAATTGGTAAAATGCTCTACGCACGAAGAACGATTCAAATGGTTTAGGGAAATTGAACGGATTGAGCATGTTGGTGATGAAATCACACATGAGATTTTTACGGAATTAGGTAAAAACTTTATCACTCCATTTGATCGCGAAGACATTCACAGATTGGTTACCTCTATTGATGATGTCTTGGATTACATTCATGGGTCATCCAAAAGAATCGAGCTATACAAACTCACCGAAATAACCAGCGACACGGTCAAACTTGCGGAGCTCATTCAAACCGGAACCGCAGAGCTCCGCAGAGCTGTTTTGGAGTTGAAGAACATGAAGAAAATGCGCGATATAACAGACGCCTTGGTTCGCATAAACAGTATTGAAAACCATGCTGACGACATCTTCGACCATGCTGTTGCGCAGCTGTTTGAACAGGAAAAGGACGCGGTGAAGATCATCAAATTAAAGGAGGTGCTTTCCGCTTTGGAAACCGCTACCGACAAATGCGAAGATGCTGCCAATGTGATTGAATCCATTGTCGTAAAAATGGCCTGATAGAACATATGGTAACCGCCCTAGTCGTCGTCATCATACTGGCACTGATTTTCGATTTCATTAACGGATTTCATGATGCAGCAAACTCCATTGCTACCGTTGTATCAACGAAAGTACTCTCACCCCTGGCGGCTGTTGTTTGGGCTGCAGCCTTCAATTTTGTGGCTTATTGGTTCTTCGAGCTTAAGGTAGCCGACACCGTTTCGAAGACGGTAAGGCCTGAGAGCATCACCTTGGTTGTTGTAATGGCTGGTCTCATCGCCGCCATCATTTGGAACCTTTTCACTTGGTGGTTGGGCATACCTTCGAGTTCATCACACACACTAATAGGCGGATTTGCAGGAGCAGGGGTCGCGCATGCCGGCAGCTTCGAGGCTCTGCAAATGTCGAAAATCATGCCTACCCTGTACTTCATCGTTTTAGCGCCGGTCATCGGACTACTCCTGTCGTACATAGTAGCGGCAATCACCATGCATATTTGCAAAAAATCAAACCCAAGTAAGGTTGATACCTCCTTCAGAAGGCTACAGCTATTGTCGTCGGCTTTATACAGCCTTGGGCATGGTGGTAACGACGCGCAAAAAGTCATTGGTATCATCGCAGCAGCCATGTTGGCCAACGGTATGATAGAAGACATACACCACATCCCCGCATGGGTACCACTTTCATGCTACACAGCCATCGCAGTAGGAACCCTTTTCGGAGGTTGGAGGATTGTGAAAACAATGGGACAGAAAGTAACCAAGCTAACTCCATTTGAAGGATTCGCTGCTGAAACCGCAGGAGCAATCACCCTGTTTGTAACTCAATTCTTTAAAATCCCAGTATCAACCACACACACAATCACAGGTTCTATTATCGGAGTTGGATTAACCAAGCGTATTTCGGCAGTTAGATGGGGAGTAACTTTTCAATTGGTGTGGGCGTGGGTACTAACAATCCCGGTTTCAGGGTTACTGGCTTGGATCATTTTGAGGATATTGGAGACATTCCTCCAGCATTGATATCCAAGGTGTTCCCTGTTCAATGAAGTTAGATGATTGAGCAACCTAGCTCTTCCGAAATGCCTAATCCCAAAATGTTGTAAATTTGCATAAACAAGCACCTAAGGTATTGTTTATTGTTTTGATTACCAATTAATTAACACAACTGATGATTGAGGTAACGGAATATAAAGAAGCTGTTGCAAAGCAAGACACGGTTTTCGGACCTATGTCTACGGCTGGCCACGAACAAGTAGTGTTTTGTCACGACCATGAAACCGGCCTCAAAGCCATCATAGCCATACACAACACCGTACTAGGACCCGCTCTCGGAGGCACACGCATGTGGAAATACAACAATGAAGGCGAGGCCCTTCAGGATGTGTTGCGTTTGTCTAGGGGAATGACATTCAAAGCAGCTATCAGTGGATTGAACCTTGGAGGAGGAAAAGCCGTGATCATTGGCGACTCCAAAAAAGATAAATCCGAACCGATGTTTCGCAGGTTTGGAAAGTTCGTAAACAGCCTTAGCGGGAAATACATTACCGCTGAAGATGTAGGTACCTCCACGAAAGACATGGAATATGTCAGAATGGAAACCAAACATGTAACTGGCCTGCCCGAATCGATGGGTGGAGGTGGTGATCCATCACCTGTAACTGCATACGGTGTTTACATGGGCATGAAAGCATCCGCCAAACACAAATGGGGTCATGATGGATTGAATGGCAAAAAAGTAGTCGTTCAAGGCGTTGGACATGTTGGTGAAAACCTGGTTAAATTCCTGATGAAGGAAGGAGCTGATGTTTCAATCATAGACATCAATGAAGAACAACTAAAAAAGGTAGCAACGATCACCAAAGCCAAGGTGCTTTCATCGACTGATTTTTATGATATGGACATGGACATCTATGCTCCATGCGCCTTGGGTGCCACGCTGAATTCCGCGAACATATCCAAACTGAAGTGCTCCATTGTGGCCGGTGCCGCCAACAATCAGTTGGCAGAAGAATCCGTTCACGGAAACATGTTGATGGAAAAAGGAATTACTTATGCTCCTGACTTCCTCATCAACGCTGGAGGCTTGATCAATGTTTATTCTGAATTAACCGGATACAACCGTGACAGAGCCATGCAGCAAACGGAGAAAATCTACGATTACACACTAGATATCCTCTCCAAATCCTCAATTGAGAAAATCCCGACCTATTTGGCCGCAACCAGAATGGCTGAAAAACGAATTGCCGACATCGGTAAGGTCAAATTGGGCTTCTGAACTATTTTCAAATACTAAATTTCATCCTATGCTAAGTCGCCGGCATCTCCGGATCCGTGTCATGCAGGCGCTGTACGCTTGGTACCAAACGGAGGATCCCAACCTTAAAACTTCCGTTGACAATCTTTTCAAAGGCACATCGAGGAGCTACGACCTCTACCTTTATTTGTTAAACCTGTTAAATGAAATATCAACCGAAGAGGAAAGGTACATAGCCGACTTGCCTCCAAGGATGACAGCAGCAGAGTATGATCACCTGTTTCATTTGAAACAAAATTCCTTCATCGACTTTTTGTCGACGAATAAGGAGTTTCAAGAACAACTCAAAAGCCGCAAAATATCCGGAACAAAAGACATAGATCTGATCAGGAAGGTTTATCACCAACTTCGACAAAAAGATGAGTACCGGAACTATGTTTCCAAACAGGATCACTCGGAAAAAGAAGAAATCGAGTTTTGTGCCTTTGTTTTTAAAAATGTCATTTCCGCCTCTGAAGCGTTAATGAATTCAATGGAAGAACAAAACATTTGGTGGGCTGAGGCTTTGGAATTGGTGAATAGCATGGTATTAAAAACCATCAAGGTGGCTCATCCAGAAAAAAAAGGTCAGTTTGAACTGTTGCCGGAATTCAGGGATGAGGAGGAGGATAAGGAGTTCATGGAAAAGTTGTTTTCGGAAACCATCAGGCATGACGCCGAATACGAGAAGCTGGTGGGTGAAAAGACCAAAAACTGGGAGTTGGAGCGGATTGCTCTGGTGGATGTTATCCTACTAAAAATGGCCCTATGCGAGATAACCCAATTCTCAAACATTCCTATCAAGGTAAGCATCAATGAATACATCGACATTTCAAAGGATTACAGTACTCCCAAAAGCAAAGTATTCATTAACGGTGTGATCGATAAGCTAGTAATCGACTTGAAGTCGACGGGTGCTATTCAAAAAACCGGAAGAGGATTACTTGAATAAACCATTGCATCTGCTGTTTGTTAAATTTGTCATTCCAAACTCATCAACCTATCACCATGAAATCAAATAAGATATCACTTTCGCTTTTGGCGTCCGTGCTCATCCTGCTTTGGTCTTGCAGTGGAAGCCAAAATGGAGGCAACGAAAGCAACAACATTACCCCTGAAGTAGTGAATAACCCGGCTACGGCCGAAGGTGACGCTCCGGATGCCGCAGCGGTTCCTGTATTCGAATTCGAGAAAGATAACCATGAGTTCGGCGAAATCGTGGATGGAGAAGTGGTTAGCTACACTTTCAAATTCAAAAACACAGGTAATGCGCCTCTAGTAATCTCATCAGCCTCGGCAAGCTGTGGTTGTACCGTGCCAGAATTCACTAAAGATCCAGTGCAACCCGGACAAGAGGGAGCCGTCAGTGTGTCCTTCGACAGCAAGGGCAAATCAGGAATGACTTCAAAAACCGTTACTCTGATTGCCAACACCATTCCTAATACCAAAGTACTAACCGTTAGCGCAGACATTCAATCTAAAAAATAACCAAACAAAATGAACCTGACATTTATCTTACTTCAAGCCGCTCCTGGTCAGGGTGGCCTCGGCCCCCAATTGATGATGATACTTTTAATCATCGTGATTTTCTATTTCTTCATGATCAGACCGCAGATGAAGAAAGCCAAACAGGAGCGTTTGTTCAAAGACAGCCTTCAAAAAGGCGATAAAATTGTAACCATTGGCGGAATCCATGCCAAAATCGTTGAGATTGCAGAAACCACTTTCCTCATCGAAGTAGACTCCAATGTGAAGCTCCGAATCGAGAAAACAGCCGTTTCCGCTGAAGCAACCAAAGCCTACAACCCCAAGACCGAACCTGCTAAAAAATAATTAACTTTCAGATTCTCCATGATTGAAGCACGGAATTGAAATGGAAGAATCGAAGGCTAATAAAAACAACCTTAAGGCCTTCCTGAAACGGTTTAAACCGAACAGGAAGGCCTTGGCTTTTTCCCTTTGCTTGTTCATAGCCACCTCAGCATGGATCGCCAATGCTTTGACTGGCATTTATGAGACCGTTTATGTAATTCCCCTCTCCTACCAAAACCAGCCTTTCAGCACTAGACTGGAGGGCGATTTACCTCAGAACGGTCGATTCCATTATCAAGGAACTGGATGGGAATTGCTGGGATTGTATCTGAGTACATTTCCAGACTCCATCGTTGTTGACTTGGGGGGTGATAAATCAGGAAAAGCCAAAACGATCAAGATTAGATCGTTGTCACTGGTTTCACAACTTCCAGCATCTCCCCTGCCTTACAAAATTGAACCCGAATGGATATCACCCGGGCTCGTCAACGAATCCTCCAAAAAAATACCGGTAATACCCCTATTGAAAATTAATTACAAAAACAGATTTGATGCAACAGGCTTACCGAAACTATACCCAGACAGTGTAAGGATATCGGGGCCGCCTCAAGCTTTAAAAGGCATTGCCTCCATTAAAACCTTCCCCATTCAAATGGCGGATGTTTTCTCGGATGTCTCAACCATGGTGGAATTGGAAAAGCAATTGCCAGCTGGGGTATTTGCTTCCCATAATCAAGTCAAAGTATTTGTCCCGGTTTCCGAATTCACTGAGTCGTCACTTTTAGTGGATGTAAATCAACCGTCCGGTTCTAAGGAGAAAATCAAAATCATACCATCCAAGGTCAAAATTACCTTCCGCTCCCAATTGGAGCTTGTTGGTTCTTTTCAGCCCAACCAGTTCAAAGCTGAAATACAACTCAAACAACTTGGCGAAAACCGGCCACTAATGGTGTCAATCGTGAAACAACCAGAGGGTGTAAAAAGCTTACGAATTGACCCACCTACTGTGGAATACCTTATAGAACCATGAAGCCGATCCGAATAGGAATAACCGGTGGTATTGGAAGCGGAAAATCCATCGTTGCAAAATGCCTGGAGAAAATGGGGTTCCCCGTTTTCAATGCCGATCGCGAAGCAGCAGCATTACTTTGCTCCGAATCCACAGTCGTGAATCAGGTTAAAATAGCCTTCGGAGAGAATGCTTACCTACCGAGTGGATTGCCCAATAAGGATCACATCGCCTCCTTGGTATTTTCAAATCCATCTAAGTTACAAGAGCTTAATAGCATTATACATCCTGCTGTAAGTATCCGATTTGAGGATTGGTGTCGTCAAAACAGCCAAAGCAAATTTGTATTTAAAGAGGCTGCGATTTTGTTTGAAAGCGGTGCAGATAGTCAGGTTCACAAAGTAATCGGTGTGATAGCACCCATGGAGATTCGAATTTCCAGAGTCATGCAACGAGATGGTAAATCCAGAGCACAAATCGAGAAAGTCATTCAAAATCAACTACCTCAGAAGGAACTGATTTCCAAATGTAATTTTATAATCCAAAACGACGACAAGCACCCTGTGCTTCCGGCATTGTTAGAAATTTTAGATCAACTATCCACAACAACCAAACGAATTGATGGAACCTCTGGCCATTGAAAGAAGTTCCAACGGACTTTTTTTTCGTCCAGGGGACTTTTACCTGGATCCCAAAAAGCGGGTTGAAAAGGCCGTCATTTCACATGGGCATGCAGATCATGCCCTTGCAACCAATGGCCATGTATGGTGTACTCCTGGCACTGCCGCCATCATGAGGGCTCGATACGCGGATCGTTTGAAGTCGAAATTGACCGAAGTGCCATTCGGTGAGTCTTTTGAAATAAATGGTGTTTCGGTATGTTTCTACGGCGCCGGACATGTGTTGGGATCCGCTCAAACGCTTATTGAACATGAGGGGATAAAGTATTGCTATACAGGAGACTTTAAAACAAAGCCGGATGATTCCTGCGAACCATTCCAAGTGATTAAATGCGATGTATTGATCACGGAAACCACTTTTGCAGACCCTACCTATGTGCATCCTGAGGATCAATTGGAGTTGAATCAATTAGACAGATATCTTCCATTCAACTGGGTTGTTGGTGCCTATAGTTTGGGAAAAGCCCAAAGGATTACAAGCTTACTATCGAAACGATTTCCCGAACGAAAAATCATGGTGCATGCCGAACCTGCTGTTTTTCATAAGGTTTATGAACATCATGGTTACAATCTTGGCACCTGGGAGCACTACGATAGGCATGAGCTTAAAGCTGATGCAAAATTCATTCTTATTGTTCCACCCAAGGTATTGTCGAGTTATCATGGGAAACCCGGCATGGTAACCATGTTTGCCACCGGCTGGTTAAGACCCTATATCAGGTCAACCCATCATTTACGCATTAGCGATCATGCCGATTGGAATGAGCTACTAAACCTCATCGATTCCTGTGGGGCAAAAGCCATTATGACCGTTCACGGTGATGGAATGACATTGAAAAGCCATTTGGAAGCGGTATCTCCTAATATTAAAGTATATATT